>JAGBJT010000042.1 GCA_017934275.1 Cardiobacteriaceae bacterium
TAAAATATCGGGACAAAAATTTCAAAGAGTATCATTAGTCGCGGCTTTACAAGATGATAAAATAATCGCTCCAATGAATTATAAAGGCACGATGACAAGTGAATTTTTCGAAAAATGGTTTGTCGAATTCTTGATGAAAGAACTAAAACCGAATTCGGTTATTGTTCTCGATAATGCATCATTTCATAAAATCGAAAATTTGCGCGAATACGCGAAAAAATATGGTCATACAGTGTTGAATTTACCGCCTTATTCCCCAGAATTAAATCCAATAGAGAAAACTTGGGCAAATCTTAAAAATATATACGAAGTGTGATTCATAATTACAATACAATTGAAGAGACAATAATGAGCTATTTTGTTGTAGAATGACTATATTTAGAAGATTGTTTAAATTTTTAGATGCGCTCAAATATTCAATGCGCAGTATGGAACTTATAAGCTTCATCAATACTCGGAAAATGATGCAATTTTCCGTTGTATAAAACTGTTGCTTTATCACAGTATTCTTTTATAGCCGCGAGGGAATGCGAAATCAAAATTAAAGAACGGTCTTTGCGTTTTTCAAATAACTCATATTTACACTTATCTGAAAAGCGTTTATCACCCACCGCAATAACCTCATCAATTAAGTAGCAGTCAAATTCCACCGAAAGAGAAATCGCAAAAGCAAGGCGCGCTTTCATTCCAGAGGAGTAATTTTTAATCGGTTCGTAAAGGTATTCTCCAAGCTCGGAAAATTCCAGAGCAAATTGATGCGCACGGTCAATATCTATCCCATAAACACGACAAACAAAACGCAAATTATCCAGCCCCGTGAGCGAAGCTTGGAATGCGCCAGAAAAAGCAAGCGGCCAAGAAATACTCATTTGCCTATCAATAATCCCCGAAGTCGGCTGCTCAACACCAGATAGCAGTCGCACCAAAGTAGATTTACCCGCACCGTTCTTGCCAAAAATACCGATTTTTTCACCCTTTTGAATAGTAAAACTAATATCTTCAAATACTTGCTGCCAACCCTTTTTAGTGCGGTATCTTTTGCTAACTTCTACTACTCTTATCATTTTATTTTTACCATCTAATTCTTTTTTTTATTAACATTTAGCGAAATATTATAAGAATATCTTCCAAATTTTAATACTTTTTGTAATCTATGTAAGTTATATTTATTTCGGCTCAATACCTTTACTAATCTTGCGAATTTCACTCATACCGAAAAGCAACATCGCCAAGTCAAAGATAATCAAATAACCAATCCGTTCGTGAGTAATTACCGTATTACCGAAATAACCGTGACGGAACATTTCCGTGCCCGAAACCATCGGAATCCACAAAAAGAATTCCTGCGCTTTGGCAGGCAAACTATGCACATAAAAAAACGCACCAGAAAGCGGCATCATCAAAAAGCTAGCAATCCCCCAAATTTTGCCAAACCGATCAAAACGGTAAGCTATCGCGCAAATAATTGTGCCTAATCCCAAAGCAAAAAAAGCCATTAAAGTCCAAGCAGCGAGCATATAAAATAAATCCGCTGGCATATCAATCATACCGATAAAAATGAGCAATCCAACTAATCCGATTTGTGCCACCGTCGCACCGATTACTTCCAATAAAACGCGGCTAAATAAAGTATCAAAAACTCGCACATTACGGTGATACATCAAACTCAAATTTGCTTTTACCGCACCAATAGCACGGTTTGATGCATTTCGCCACATTAAAATCATCGGATATCCTGTCAAAATAAAGGCGACATCCATACCAAGTATGGAATTCATTTTTATCGCTTGACGGACAAAAACAATCATTAGAGTGAATAATAACGGTTCGATAAATAACCATAAAAAGCCAATATTTCCTCTACCGTAACGAGTAAGAATTTCCCTCATTAGCAGTGCAAAAATAACCCTTCCCTGTATTTTTAACGCAGCTATCAGCGATGTTTTTTGACCGTATTCCATTTAATTATCCGTTTATTTTGATAATTTTCAGAGCTTTAATTATTATGTTCGCGGATTGCTGCAATGAATAAATTAAGCACTCCGTAGATAATTAAACTAATTAGAAATATTGCTACCGTGTTATAAACTCGACGAGGCTCTGCCGCCCAGTCAGGCAATGATGGCGGATTGATTACTTCAAGATAAAGTTGATGCTGCTCAACCGCTTGTTTTGCACTATGCAAAGCCGAAATCGCTGCGGTTAATTCCTTGCCCGCAAGCTCATAATCTAAAACCAAGCGCTGATATTCACCCGACTGCGCAGCCAAGGAATTATCCGAACCCGCAAGCTCTTTCGATTGCGCCGCCAATTCACGGTTTAGCTTGTTTTGCCGACTTCTTAAAGCCTTGATTTGCGGATTATCGGGAGCAATCGCTTGCAGTTGCTCAATTTGCGTTTCGATAGTGATAATTTCCTGCTTCAAGGTTGAAATTAAATTAAGTTGCACGCTTGAAACCGCAGGTAAATCAAATAATTTATTTTCAATCCGATAATTTGTCAGCTCTTCGGAAGATTTTTGCACCCTCTCCTCTGCATCTTTTACCGCTATTTGCGCATAAGTTAAGGTATCTTTTCTAGCTCTTTCATTCAATTTATTTATCAATTCTTCTGCTTGTTTTAACAGTTGTTGATTTATTTTTTGCCCATCTTCGGCATTAAATGCACGGATAAATAAAGTTGAAATTCCCGAAATACTGTCAAAATTTATGCTAATTTTTTTACGAAAATATTGATAAAAAGCCTCATTTGAATTATTTAATCCAAAACCATTAAAACGCGCAAGAGTATCTCCTTTATCACTATAAAAATTCCGTATCGGTAATTTCTTTTCTAATACACTTAAAGCCGCTTGCGACTGCATAAATTCTTGCACGGTATATGAATCATCTTGTGCTCGACCGATACCAGTAGTTTGCAACAAAGCTCCAACCTGACCGATACCTTGATTACCATTCGGTGTCCTCACTACAAAACTTGATTCGGAGATATAAATTTCGCTAGCGAATAGCGCGTAATAAATAGCAGCAAAAAAAGTCGGGATAACTACGATTAACCAAAATAAAGGACGAAATTTCCGCTTGATACTTTGCTCATATTCTGCTTTAACTTTGTGTGCTTCTTCGCGGCGTTGTTCTTCATCGAGGAGTTTTTGTTTTTCTGCTTCTATTTTGTTTTTTTCATCGAGAGTTTTTTTCGCTGCTTCTGTTTGTTTTTTTACCTCTTCTTCCGCTTTTTTGAGTTTTTCATCAACCGCTTTCTTTTCTGCCGCTAATTTATCTTTCTCGTCCAAAGCTTTCTTTGCCGCATCAGCTTGTTTTTTAGCCTCATCTTCCGCTTTTTTTAGCCTCTCTTCGGTTTGTTTTTTCGCTGCCTCTTCCTGTTTTTTCTTCTCTTCTGCCTCTTTTTTAGCCTTCTCTTCGGCTGCTTTTTTCGCAGCTTCTTCCTGCTTTTTCTTCTCTTCCGCTTCCTTTTTAGCCTTCTCTTCGGCTGCTTTTTTCGCTGCTTCCTGCTTTTTCTTCTCTTCTGCTTCTTTTTTAGCCTTATCTTCGGCTGCTTTTTTCGCCGCTTCTTCTTGCTTTTTCTTCTCTTCCGCTTCCTTTTTAGCCTTATCTTCAGCTGCTTTTTTCGCTGCTTCTTCTTGCTTTTTCTTCTCTTCCGCTTCTTTTTTAGCCTTATCTTCAGCTGCTTTTTTCGCTGCTTCTTCCTGTTTTTTCTTCTCTTCGGCTAATTTTTTAGCAAGCTCCTCCTTGCTAACTTCTATAACTTCTACCTTTGCATTATCCAGAGATTTATCGGCAGAATTATTTTCTACCGCTTTATCGTCTTTTTTAATTTCATCTGTCATAGATTATTTCTCTTTATAAATCGTCAATCTTGCTAACCGTTCCAATACCTTGTGAGGTCATTGAAAAAATCATAGAAAGGAATTTTTGGAATTCAGCCAACGGTGCATTTGAAACATAAATAACATCTTTATCTTCAATCGGGAATTTTTGGATTAAAAATAAAGTCTGCGGATTTAATAAATCAACTCGATAAACCGTCGGAACATCTAAACCTTCCGCATAACCGCGTGCTTTCCACTGTTCTTTTTCCTCTTTCGGCAAGCGATAAAACGGAGTTTGACGAAAAATAAACACGCCACGCGCATCTGAACGACTATCAATCAAACCACCCATTTGCGCAATTGCTTCTGCAAGATTTATCCCTTTGGTTGAAAAACGCACCTCTTTGGTGCTTTTTACTGCCCCCATACCCGTAAAACTATAAGGATTATGGATTAAAGTTATAACATCACCTGAATTCAAAAGAATATTTTCTCTTGCATCGCTGATTAAAGTATCAAGAGATATTTTTTTCACCTCATTACCGCGAGTAAGCTGCACCGCCATCTCATTAGTTTCAGCATTACCGCCTCCCACTGCTGCCACTGCATCGAGCACTTTTTCTCGATTCACCGTTAGCGGCATTTTCATACTTTTTCCTTGACGAATAATCGTAACCGTTTGAGCGTTATTATTACTTATACTGACTAAAACTTGCGGTTGATTGGCTTTATTTGCCAAAGCTTGACGGATATATTTTTGCACCTGTTCGGTAGTTTTTTCCGCAACTTTTATATCCCCCACAAAAGGCACGCTAACCATACCTGAACTATTCACTGTTTGGATTGGTAAATCAGACTTTCCAGCACCTGAATTAGCCGAAAGCCCCCCGCCAAACAAAACAGCAGGCGGTGCTTCCCAAATTTTTATTTCGATATTGTCGCCAACACGAATTGTTTCACCATAAGCAGATTTATTTTTGAATGCTGAAAAGCGTTCTTCTTGTTTAGAATTCATAATTGCTTGCACAACTTCAGCATTAACATCTACTATTTTGACTTTATTTTGTAAGTCTTTATCTTCTTGTAATTTCAAAATTTTGCTATGATTTGGTCCCGAACCTGGCAACCAACTACAAGCACATAAAAATAAGCTGAAAAATAAAACAATTCGAGGAATATTAGTCATAAAAATAAAATTCTTTTTAATTAAAGGCCGCATCATAAAAATATTTACAATACTTGTCAAGTATTCTTTATAATTTATTCTTTGCAATTTGAATAGGAAAAATTAAGATGCAAATTACACTCAACAGTATTGAAATATCTAATCAAAAACCATTTGTTTTATTCGGTGGAATGAATGTTTTAGAAAGTTCTGAACTAGCGTTAGAAATCTGTTCAGAGTATGTGCAAATATGCAAAGAACTGAATATTTCATACATATTTAAGGCTTCTTTTGATAAAGCAAATCGTTCATCAATTCATTCATTTCGCGGTCCTGGTCTGGAAAAAGGACTAGAAATTTTGGCGGAAGTCAAAAGCAAATTTAATGTCCCAATAATTACCGATGTCCATGAACCATTTCAATGCGCGGAAGTAGCAAAAGTAGCCGATATTTTGCAACTTCCTGCTTTTCTCGCTCGTCAAACTGATTTAGTCAAAGCAATGGCTGAAACAGGCAAAATAATCAATATTAAAAAGCCACAATTTTTAAGCCCAAATCAGATGAAGAATATAGTAAATAAGTTCAAAGAGTGTGGAAATGATAAGCTGATTTTATGCGAAAGAGGTAGCAATTTTGGCTATGACAATTTAGTTGTAGATTTCCTCGGTTTTTCGGTAATGAAGAAAACTTGCAATAACCTTCCAATTATATTTGATGTAACTCATTCACTTCAATGTCGCGATGCAAATGCAGAAAGTTCAGGCGGTAGAAGAAGTCAAATTTTGGAGCTTGCTCGAGCTGGAATTGCCACCAAAATTGCGGGAATATTTTTAGAAGCGCACCCTAATCCCAATCAAGCCAAATGTGATGGTCCTTCCGCTCTACCGTTAAATAAATTAAAAGACTTTTTAATCCAACTCAAAAGCCTTGATGATGTGGTTAAAAAATTACCTGAAATAAATATCGAATAAATAATTACGGCAATAAAAAACGGGATATTAAAAATCCCGTTTTTTATTTTGATTTATAACTTTATGTATAACTAACCAGCAATAGCATCATTAGCAGGTAATTCAAATTGTTTTAAGGCTAATTTTGCAGTCTCATCACCCTGATTTGCCGCTTTTTCATACCACTTTTGCGCTTCCAATTTATCTGCTTTTACCCCTAAACCTTGTTTATACATATTTGCAATGCTAATTTGTGCTGATAAATACCCCTGTTTAGCCGCTTTTTGATACCAAATAAAGGCTTCAAAAGCACTATTTGCCTGCATTAAATAATTTGCATAGTGATATTGCGCTTCGATATGTTCAGATTTCGCGGCTAATTCAAACCATTGCAATGCCGATTTAGTATCCAAGTCATCTCTATGTCTTTTATGATAAAAGTAGCCCAACTTGAATCTTGCTTCGACATTACCGTAAATAGCGAGTTTCTCTAATTCTAAAAACTCTTCACGAGTAACTTTATGGCTAGCGGATAAGATTTCAATAATATTTTTCATAATTACTAATTACCTACAAGTTATGTTTAAGAAAATAAAAATACCGCTTTCGCGATATCTCCAAGAAAACTAAATTTGCCCTTCCAGCTCATTTTTTTTCGCATTTAACATTGCAAATTGTGCACTATCAGCATTTATTTTTTCTACCATTTGACTAGATTTTTCGTCCTGTTCGCTATTTTCATCAATATTTTTTATCTGCAATTTAAGAGTAAAAATCCTTCTTTGATTAGCTTTTGCCACCGTTATTTTTATTCTCTCTGATATATCTAAACTTTCACCATTAACAGGCATTCTCCCTAACTGCTGCAAGACATAGCCGCCAATCGTATCCGCATCTTCATCGGGCAATTCACAATTAAAGTATTGATTAAATTCCTCGATTGGCATTAAAGCTTTAACCCAAAAAATTCTGGAATTTAACTTGCGAACTTGTGTTTCAGGAGTTGTATCGTGTTCATCATCAATTTCACCGACAATTTCCTCGATTGCATCTTCAATAGTCAATAATCCAGAAACCGCACCGTATTCATCAATAACTATTGCCATATGATGCCTCTTAACCTTAAATTCTCGCAGCATCGCGTCAATAGTTTTACTCTCTGGCACCAAAGTTACAGGTCGAAGTATGCTTTTCAAATCTATTTCGGAGTTATATTTATCCGCAAGTAACGGTAATAAATCCTTGGTTATTAAAATACCGATAACTTCTTCTTTTTCCTCATTAAAAACAGGGTAGCGAGAATGATGCGATTCAAGAATAACCGAAAGAATTTTTTCCAAATTCCAGTTTTCCTTGATTATCGTCATCTGCGCGCGAGGAATCATAATATCCCGCACCTGCGTTTTGCCGATTTCCAACAATGCTTCCATCATTGAAGCGGTATCTTCATTTAGCAAATTACGCTCACAAAATTGCTTAATTTTCTTTGTAAATTCACGGCGAGAAGCTTCTTCTTCACCGTGTTTTTGCTGCATTAAAGGTATTGAGGTTGATAAATTTTTCAGCTTTTCATAAGTTATTTTTAACAAATTGCTTATTTGTTTCTGTCGCCTCGACCCTTCAATATCATTCATTATTAAATTCCTACTTAATTTATAATCTAAAAACTATATTACTCTACATAATGAACAGCCATTATTTCCAACGACTTCTTACCATCTGGAACGATTAAATCAACCACATCTCCTTCTTCTTTACCCATTAAAGCACGGGCAATTGGAGAAGTATTGGAAATTAACGATTGATTTATATCTGCCTCATCTTCGCCGACGATTTTATAAGTCATTTGTTCGCCGCTATCGACATCTTCCAACTCAACGGTAGTTCCAAAAATAACTCTGCCGTCATTTTTCATCTGGGTTACATCGATAATTTGCATATTTCCGAGTTTATATTCAATATCTTGAATTCTGCCTTCAATAAAACCCTGTTGTTCGCGTGCGGCGTGATATTCAGCATTTTCTTTCAAATCGCCGTGTTCGCGCGCTTCGGCAATTGCCGCAATCACAGCAGGACGCTTATTTGACTTTAAGTCTTCTAATTCAAGTCTTAAAGCTTCCGCACCTTTTTTGGTCATTGGAATTTTTTTAGTCATTACTCTTTTACCTTAAAAATTATACTCTTTTATTTATTTTTCCATCTTGTTTGTGATTCTTTTATCACCTGTTTAGCTTCTTCTATCTCACCCCATTTTTCTACCTTGGTAGTTCCTGCTTTTTTCAAATCTTTGTAATGATTGAAATGAAATTCTATTTGTTTAATCAATTGTTCTCCTAAATCGGATAATGATTTAATTTTATTGCCAGTATTTCTATCATCTTCTGGCACTACAACGATTTTATCATCAACTTCACCGTCATCAACAAATTTCATTACTCCAATAACTCTTGCGGATAAATAAACACCTGTTGGCAGAGGTTCTTCGGTAATAATTAAGGCATCTAATTCATCACCGTCTTCATCTAATGTTTGTGGAATAAAGCCGTAATTAGTCGGTTTTGCAAATATTTTCGGTTCAACTCTATCGAGTTTCATTAAAGCTAATTTTCTATCCCATTCGATTTTATTATTTGAACCTTGTGGAATTTCTACTACAACATTGACAATTCCATTATCAACATCGCCAGCATCAAGCACTTGATTGTAGTCTGTCATTGATTTTTCTCCATAAATTAAAGATATTAAAAAGCATATTCTACTTAAAAAATTTCTTCACTCTGTGAGTATTTTTTTCCAGTTGTTATCTGTATTTACTTGCATTATTCCCGTCATTTCAAGCCTTTTGGCAATTATGGAAATTTCTTCACCGTTAATGCTAATTTCAGAGTCTATTTCCATTAGTGGAACAATGACAAAATTCCTCTCTTTTATATATTTATGCGGAATAATTAAATCTGCACTGTTAATGCTAATTTCAGCATTATTTCCGAATAATAAAATATCCAAATCAATGGTTCTCGGAGCATTCTTAAAAGGTCTTTCTCGCCCTTGTTTTGCCTCTAATAACTGACATATTTCGAGTATTTTTTCTACCCTCAAATCTGTTTTATATCGCACTACCGCATTAAAAAAATCAGGCTGTTCGGTATATCCCCAAGCAGCTGTTTGATAAACATTTGATGCTTTTTCTTCGATTAAACCGCAGGAGCGCAAATTGTCTCTTGCCGTTTTGAGCTGTTCGAGCGGATTATTCATATTAGAACCGAAAGCAATCCACACTCGCTGCAATTTATTCTCCATTTTGAGCCTATTTTCTGCGTCTGCGACGACGGGGTTTGCGCATTTCTATTGTTTTTGATTTTTTATCTATTGGCAGAACTTGCTCTAATTCGTCTGTTGGTTGATTTTCTCCCAACTCATCAACATTTTCTAAAAAATCATGCCACCAATTCACAAGTTCTTCGGCTTTTTCTTCTCCTGCTTGCTGGCGCAGTTCTAAAAAGTCCATTGCCGCGCTAAACCGTTGTTGATAAAGCAAGGAATTTGCTTTTTTCGGTCGATTTTGTCCGATTTCTAAATGCGCTTGCAACACCCAAATATCGCGAATCATTGAGCGCAGTTGCACTGGGATACTGATAGTCTCCAATAAAGCCAGCATCACGATATCGACTGATTCGTGCATTGCGCTATGCCAGTTAGCGTTATTTTTAGCCACACCCGTATATTGCAATTGATAGACACTCCAATAAAAAGCGGCTAAAACAAAGGCAATTGTTACGGGAAGACCTTCTTGCACCCGTTCATCGCTATTTATCAACGCTGAACAAATAAGCTTTTCGGCATATAGAGCTAACTGCTGGTTCGGGTGATGAAAAATCCGTTCAACATCAGGAAATAGCTCGGCAAACAAGCCGTATTTACGAAGCGCAATAAATGACTTTTCCCCGTAACCGCTCAAAAACAATTTTTCAATTTCAAAAAGCAGACGCGCTCTGGATACGGATTGCAATTGCTTTAAGGAAGATTTGATGGCATTTTCGGTATCTTTATCGAGTTCCATTCCTAATTTCGCAGCAATTCTTGCGGCTCGAAGCATTCTGACGGGATCTTCTTCGCAACGCTTTTCGGCTTGCCCGATAAAACGGATTATTCCCTGTTTCAAATCTGATACTGCATCTAAACAATCGATAAGTTCTTCGGTTTCTGGGTCGTAATAGAGTGAATTGATGGTGAAATCGCGGCGCAAAACATCATCTTCGAATGTGCCGTAATCGTTATCGCGAACTAATTGTCCCGTTTGGGTTACCACTCGCGAATTGTTTTTATACAGCTCTTTTTTTTCTAACCAGCTTATTCCGCTTGCCTGCATTTCGATGTTGCCATCGCGGCGGAAGGTTACGACTTCGAATAATTCGCGCCCCATAGTGATATGCACAATTTTGAAACGCTTACCGATGATGCGACCGCTACGAAAAACCTTAACAATTTCCTCTGGTGTTGCATTGGTAACGATATCGACATCTTTTGGTTTTTCGCTGAAGAGACAATCGCGCAGGCAACCACCGACAAAATATGCTTGATAGCCGTACTGATGAAGTTTTTCGCAGATTTTTACCGCATTGTTACTGAAATTTGCGCGGTCAATGCCGTGTTCTTCTAATGAATAAATCCGTTTTTGCACAGTTTTCAAGTCCGTCGGACTCTCCTAAATACGAAATACGAGCATTTTTGTGAGCGGAATATTGGTTTTTCAACTTTTACATACAAAACTTTCAATAAACATCGCGGAGAAATCTTTTTTCGTTTTTGAGTTTTTCGAGATATTGCGCAGCTTGTTGCCCGTTCATTTGACCCTGTTCTTCGATGATTGATAAAAGTGCTGCTTCGACATCTTTTGCCATTTTGCTGGCATCACCGCAGATGTAGAAATACGCGCCTTGTTCGAGTTCGGTAAATATTTCAGAACCGCAAGTTTTTAATTTGTCCTGCACATAAATTTTTTCTGCTTGATCGCGAGAGAATGCAAGTTCTAAACGGTTTAGCACTCCGTTTTTCTGCCAATTTTCGAGTTCTTTCTGATAGATAAAGTCGTCTTCGCGTGTGCGGTCGCCGAAAAATAGCCAATTTTTTCCCGTATCGCCGCGCGCTTCCCGTTCTTGCATAAAACCGCGAAACGGTGCAATTCCCGTTCCTGGCCCAACCATAATCGCAGTTGCGGCTTGATTTTCAGGAATTTTGAAGTTCGGGTTATGCGAGAAAAACACGGGAATTTCCGCGCCAACTTCAATTTCAGCGAGCCAATTTGAAGCTACACCGTATTTTTTTTCACCGTCAATTCCATAAATAACCCGTCCGACGGTAAGACTTACCAGATTTGGGCTAACTAAACCCGATGAAGAAATCGAATAAGCGCGGAATTTCAGCTCTGGCAAAACTGCGAGCAATTTATCGGCGGTAAAGGAAATATCGGCGAATTCGCGAATGAAATCGGCAGTTTCTTTACCGTAGATATATTTTTTCCAAGCATCAGATTTCGGTTTGGATTGCAGGCGTAGGAAGTTACCGTCTTCGGTGTTCTCTGCGATGTAGTCAAAAAATTCCTTTGACGGCGTTCTAATTTCGAATTTTTCCGCAAACAACTCGCCGATTTTTCGCTTCTCACCGTCAAATTCGACTTCTGTCTCCGCGCTGATTTTTGCCGCCTGACAGATTTTTTCGACCGCCGCGAGAGAATTTCGCGCTTTGATATTGAGTATGTCGCCAGCGCGGTATTCCTCGTCGATGCCCGTTACATCAATATCAAGATGGATTATTTCCTTACTAGAACGCGCGCCCGACAAGCGAATACGGTTTTTGAGTTTTGCCGTAAATGGTTTATTTGCGCTGTATTTGTCATCATCTGCGGCAGTTTCGCTATCCGTCAAAGTTTTGATACCGCTTCCCGCGATTTTTTGCGCCTCAGGCAGGATTTTTCTTATCCATTCGGCGGAGATTTTTCGGCTGTCCCCGTCGATTTCCGTGCGTTCGAGAATTTTGTTTGCGCCTAATTCCGAGAGTTTTTCGTCGATGAGTTTTCCTGCGCGGCAGAAATGCGGATATTCGCGGTCGCCGAGCGCGAGCACTGCGTAATGCAAATTGCCGAGTTTTTCCGCTGATTTTTCGATTTTTTTCCAGAAATAGTGGGCGTTATCGGGAAATTCTCCGTCGCCGTAAGTTGAAGTTACAACGAGCAGGCGGTCAATTTGCGAGAGTTTTTCGATTTTGGCGGAATTCATCGGCAAAACTTCTGCATAAAAACCGATTTTTTCCGCTTCCTGCGCAAGTTTTTTCGCGATTTTTTCGCTCGTACCCATTTGTGAGCCGTAAATGATGCTGATTGATTTTTTCTCTGCTTTATCCGCCGTCTGATTTTTTTCTTTATCACTAACCGTTTCGGATGCAGCAGCAATTCCAGCTTGATATCCAGAGAGCCAAATTTCCTGTTCTGCTGAAAAGAGCTTATTTTTTTCCTGTTGCGACATAACTTTTTCCTTGACTTAAATCCTTTGCAAATAACGAGACATTTTTCGAGCAAGCAGCCGTTCGATTGTTGGGAAATTTTTCCGTTCTTTTTCACAGATTGCTGCTGCAAACATTATCCAAGCGGCAGTTGCTTGCTCGCGGCGGTCGAAGTTTTCGCGCAAAACCAGGCTACGGCGAAAATCGTTTAGGCGTTGAAATGCGGCGATAGTGGCGAGTTCGCGTTCTTGATACTGTTCTAAAACAACTTCTATTTCATCTTGCAGCAAACGCAAAATTTCGCGGTCATCGTTCATAAAAATCTTTTGTAGCGCATTTTCTATTCGGTCTGCTCCGCGATTTTTGAGCACTTTTATCGCCATTTCACGGACAGCTGCACTGATGATGATTTTGTCGGCAAGCAAACTTGGAAACTCGTCTGGCACTGCACCTTCCGCCAAAAATTCACCTACCAATTGCCTGCGCATTTGCCGCATTAAATGAGCTGCAAAGGCGGCGGCAATTTCCGTTTTAAGCTCTGTCGTGTCGCTGATTTCAGCGATTTTCTGCGGTAGATGCCGTGCAATCCAAGCTTTTGGAATTAAGCAATAGAAGTTTTCTTTTTCTTCGGCGAAGTTTTCGATGATTTTTATTGCTTTGTCTGAATGCGTGTAGCGCGCGTGGCGCAGAAGTATTTCCCGTAAAACTTCCGACATTGCCGCATCAAGTTCGTTTTTACCGTCCAAGCGGATTTTTTCGAGTTCTTTGGCGACGGTTATTTCTTCTTTTGCGTATTGAAAAGCGACACCGCCTGTCATTCCCGCGCCGAAGTTTTTACCGTATCCCCCAAGATTTACGACACAACCTGCGGTCATATATTCGCAAGCAAAATCGCCGACACCTTCCACAATCGCAACTAATCCGCTATTTCGTACGGCAAAACGGTCGCCAGCAGCACCCGCAATAAACATTTCACCGCCAGTTGCGCCAAATCCCGCGAAATTACCGACTAGCACACGCTCTGCAATGTCATCGTCTATAAAAATCGCGATTTTTCCGCCGCAGATTGATTTCCCGACACCATCATTAGCAACCCCCGTGTGCTCCAAAAACATTCCTGAATTGCAAAACGCACCGTAGCTCTGCCCTGCACTGCCGCTGGTTGTTATTTTTATTGCGTCTTCGTTGAGCACAAATCGAAAATCGCCTTTCTGCCCAGTTCTAGCTACTTTTAACACTTGCGCACTGCGGTGATGTTTTTCGTAATTCAAAAATTTTTCTAATTTGACCGCAATCCGTCCGCCGAAACTCTTCACACGGTTATCTATTTTTCCTGCCTCAAATTGAAAATTTTTCCCTTGCGAGCAAGCAATTAAAAACTGATCCCAGATTTTTTCGTCCAAGCTGTAATCGGCATTAAGAGTTTGTGCGCAATAGTTTTTGCTAACGGAAAAATCACTCAAAAATTCCGCAAGACGGAAATTTCCCCGCAAATTTCGATGCTTGATGAGATGCAACAAATCCGCTCTACCGCGAATTTCTCGCAAACTACGAAAACCAAGCGCGGCAAGAATTTCTCGCACTTCACAAGCTAAATTCAAAAAATAATGAGCAAGTGCCCGCGGATCGCCGTCAAAAGCTTCGTGTGGTGTGGTAATTCCGACGGGGCATTTCAGATTGCAGTTCTTTGCCATCACGCATTTGAGCATCATCAAAGCGGTTGTTCCAAACTCGAATTCATCTGCGCCAAGCATTGCGGTTTTGATGATGTCAGATGCGGTTTGATGTGCATTGGAAGCACGAATGCGCACCTTTTCGCGCAAATTGTTTTTCACTAATGCTTGATGCACTTCACTAATCGCTAGTTCCGCGGCGCGTCCTGCATATTTCAAACTTGTTACCGCGGCAGCTCCCGTGCCGCCAGTATTTCCCGCGATATTTACCGTATCCGCTCCCGCTTTCACTACTCCCACCGCGATTGTGCCGATACCTACCGTAGAAACCAATTTCACCGCAACCCGTTTTCCTGCTGCTTTGCAGTCATGGATAAGTTGCGCTAAATCTTCGATTGAATAAGTGTCGTGATGCGGTGGCGGTGAAACTAGTTCTATACCTGGTGTTGCACCGCGAGCGGCGGCTATTTCTACCGTAACTTTGCCAGCTGGCAGCTGTCCGCCCTCACCAGGTTTTGCGCCCTGTGCGATTTTGATTTCTAATTCTTCCAAGTTCGGATCGGCGAGATAAGCCGCCCATACACCAAATCGACCAGAGGCAATTTGCTTAATTTTGCTTGCCCGAATAGTTCCAAAGCGGCGCGAACTTTCCCCGCCCTCACCGCAATTTGAAAGCCCGCCGACCATATTTATTCCCATCGCCACCGCAATATGAGCTTTTTCTAACAGTGCGCCTTGGCTCATCGCGCCAGTTGCGAATTTTTTCGTGATTTCTGATGCTCCTTCCACTTGATTTATCGGTAGAGAGGCAGGAGCCGCGCGCAAATTACGGCAGAAATTACGGGCTATTTCATCTTGCGGATTGATGCGAATTTCTCCGTGCTGCGATTTTTCGATTTCTAGCGCGAATTTTTCCTGCAATGCCGCAATCAAATTTTCCACTTGCAATACATCTGCAAGCTGTAAATAAACCGCGTCCTCACAATGTTTAACGCTCAATCCGCGCACAAAAATTGCTTTATCCGTCGGTAGATAAATTCGATTAAGAACAGTGAGAAATTCATCTCTGCCGCGGCAGGAAGAAAAATCGAAGGGAAAAGAGAGCAAATCACGCAGAGCTGACGGTTTTTCCGCGCGAATTTCTGCCATTTCCGCGCTGAATTTGCGGTAAGCCGCGGATATTTGATGTTTATTGATGATTTCCGCTGATTTCGGCTGAAAAGAATCTTGTAAATATTCATCATCCTGCGGCAGCAGATGCAGGATTTCCGCTTCATCTGAAAGATTTTGTTTATCAACTTCACGGGTCATCGCCGCAAAATTGGCAACTGCCACTGCACCAAAACTGTGCGCGATTTTTGTCTCCCTGCGCTCTTTGAATAATCCAAGATTGGCAAGTTCCGTGTGTTTATCCGTCCAACTTTCGCGATGAATACGCGCAATTTCCACAAAATCCACACCGCCAATGGCAGAGCGGATATTCGGGAAAATTTTGGCAAGCATTTCATCTTCGGTATCTAAAAAATTCGCTTCAAAAAATTCACCACCGATGTAGCTTGCAAGCGTGCAAACACCAAACTTCGCCATTGTTTTGAGCAGCATTTTTTCCAGTGCTCGACGGTAATTTGCTAAATATTTCTGATATTTACCGATATCCCCATCCGCCAACTCGCGCGCTCTGTGCATCACCGAATAAGGAAGAATTGCACTAGCACCAAGTGATAAAAGCAGCGCAAAATCTTGACTACTCACGGCTTCCGTTGTTGCCGCAATCAGCGAACATTTCTCCCGCAAGCCATTTCGAATTAAGGCTTGATTTAGCGCAGCAATTACTAATACGGGAGAAATTCGCGCCTGATCGTGTGCTTGCGTCGATGTTTTAGAAATTTCCAAATCATCAAAAATCACAATCTCCGCGCCAGATTTGACCGCATTAACCGCTTTATCCGCGATGTCGTCGAGTGCTTGGCGCAAGTTTTCGGCATTGATTTCATCATTCTTATCAACGGTAAAAACGCTCTCGAAACAAGCAATTTTTGTTTTTCCTTGCGCTGCACGCTCTTTTATTTGCTCGAATGCACGCTGAAACAGAAGCGGTGATTGAAGACGAATTAAGGGATAAACCGCGTCAAACTTCGCACCGAGCCAACCCGTCAAACTCATCGCCTGTCCTTCTCTGATGCTATCTAGCGGTGGATTGGTAACTTGCGCGAATTTCTGACTGAAATAGCGCGACATTCCCGCCTCATCTGGATTTAAGGGATTGATTGCCGCACCGTATCCCATTGCCGACAATCGCTCCGCGGCGCATTCCAACATCGGATCAAGAAAAAAGCGCAAACTATCCGCATTCAGTCTCGCACGAGATAAGGAAATATCCGCGGTAAAGATGCGCTCTTCGGAGAAATTTTTCAGTTCATAACTTTGTTCGGCAAGCTTTAAGGCGAAGTTTTCACGCTCTGCCGCACGCGCAAGCACTTCTGCATTAGTTGTAATCCGCCCCGTTTCACGGTCGAAAACAATCATTTCACCTGCCGCAATCCGTCCTAATTTGCGCAGCTTTTCAGCTTGAAAATCGCTTTGTCCGCTTTCCGAAAACACCGCAAAAAAATTGTCGGTTTCAACCGTGCGAAGCGGGCGAAGACCAAGTCGGTCAAGGCGCGCGGCAATTTTTTTACCGTCAGAAAAAATCACTGCCGCAGGACCGTCGTTTTTTTCTGAGTATTGCTCGTTGTAGTTAAGAAAAGCGCGCGCAACATCGGATAAATCCGAAGAATGCTCAAATGCTGGCGGCATCAGGGCAAGAACTATTTCTTCTATCGTTTTTTCAGCACGAAATACCTTTTCCTGCAAGAGTTTTTGCGCAAGAGAAAAATCAAAACGCGCGGAATCCGACATCTCCGCTGGAAAAGTTAAGTTTTCTCCACGGGAGCAGCTTTGTGCAATTTCAGCAAGACGATTTTTTCTATCGGTATTTATTTCACCGTTATGCGCCAAAAAGCGAAACGGTTGGGCATAGAAAGGATTAGGCTCGGTATTAGTCGAAAAACGAGTGTGAAAATAAAAAAGCGAAACAGCGAAATGCGGGTCGGCAAAATCGCTGAAATACGGCAAAACTTCCCAGGAATTCAAACGACCTTTAAGCACCATCTTGCGCGCACAAAACGATAAACAATAAATATCCTTGCACTGCAAGCGGTCAAATTGCAAAACTATTGAAGTAAGCAGTTCTTCAAACTCCGCCTCGTTTTGAATCTGCTTCGGACGACGCACAAAAAATTGCCAAATCGGCAGTTGTGCCGCACAAGACGCTTGATTCAAAACCGTTTCATCAGTTGGCACAAGGCGCTCAAAAAATATCGCTAAATCTGATGCAGAAAGAAAATCACGGATAAATTGCAAAGCCGCATCTTGTTTGCTTACATCTTGCGGAATAAAAAAATTACCGACGGCAAATTCGCCCAAATTCAAGCTCTCGCCCGTAATTTCCGAAAAAAACGCAAGCGGTAAATCAACACAAACTCCCGCACCATCGCCTGTGCCTTCTGCATTAAATCCACCGCGGTGCGGCACACGCTCCAACGCTTCTTTCCCGTAATCCAGAATTTTTCGTCCCTGTCGCGAATGTTTTTCAACGATAAAACCAACACCGCAACTGGATTTTTCTTCTGCCTGCAAATTCATATCTACTCCTTAAATCGATAACACGCGCCCAAAAACGAGCAAGGAGCAGATTTATATGCACATAAAAGGCGCAAGTTAAGCAAGAGGAATAGAAAAAAACGCCCAAATTGGCGCAAAGCTGCACCGTTTGAAGGCAGTTGAACTTAGTTTTTCGAAATGGCTACTAGATGTATGAAGAACAAATACAGTTGAACGACAAAACTCTGTTTTTTAGTGGTAAAAATTAACTTTTTTGATAATTATTCCCGTCTCCAAATAAGAAATATTATTATTAAGAATATTTTTATCCATCTAATTAGGAACATTTCTATGCGTTTATCAGCTTTATTTCTTGGAATTTTCACCGCTTTTACCGTATTCAACGCCGCTGCATTCGAAGTTCAAACCAAAAAAGGTGCAGTGGAAATTAAAGAAACTCCCAAAAAAGCAGCCGTTCTTGATGTCGGTGTTTTAGATAACCTCGCCGCACTTGAAGTCGAAGCCGCAGCTACTCCAGACAAACTTCGCCCTGATTTCGTAGCCAGCGCGCATAAAAACGCTAAAACCTTCGGCTCAATGCGCGAAATTGATTTTGCAAAAATCGCTAATGTCGAACCAGATCTCATCATCGTCTCTGGAAGAAGCGCACAAAATTTCGATGAAGCCGCAAAAATCGCGCAAACCATCGATTTATCAATAGAAGGCGACAGCTTCGATGCAACCTTAAACCGCCTTGCTACTCTCGGAAAAATCTTCGGTAAAGAAGATAAAGCCACGGAAATCACCGCCCACATCAATAAGTTGTTTGATGAAACCAAAACCGCCGCCCAAGGCAAAACTGGCAAAGCTTTAATCATTCTTGCTAACGACGGAAAACTCTCACTCTTCGGCAAAGAATCGCGTCTTGGCTGGATAGAAAAACTCGGATTTGAACTAATCGACAAAGAAGCAGACAAAACCGCAGACGGCAAACCAGCTCGCAATCACGGCGGAACTAAATCAATCGATGCGGAATTTATTAAAAACGCTGATGCCGACTGGATTTTCGTTGTCGATAGAGCAAAAGCTATCGGTCAAAAAGACGCAAGCAGCGCCGAAGACACTCTCGCCAAAGCTGGAATTGCTGAAACAAAAGCCGCAAAAAATAATCGCCTGATTTACCTCTCTCCCGCTGAAATTTATATCGACTTCGGCGGAATAATCGCACTCGAACACACCTTAAATGAACTTAAAGAAGCCTTTTCAAAATAACTGGTAAGCAATAAAAACAAAGCAGCTAACAACCACCAAACTATTGATTTTTTAAGGAAATATCCAATGATTGATTTTTTAAGACAACATCTTGACAACATTATTTTCATCGTGCTCGGAATTATGAGTTTCATAATGATTTGGAAAACCATTGAACGCTCTTGGTTTTATTCGCAAATCGACCTCGAACTTTATCCCGATATTCATCAGCTTGACAACGCCCTAGAACGCGGACTAACTCCGATTTACACCATCGGTTCAAATGCACCGTATGTCGGACTACTCGGCACAGTTATCGGCGTTTTGATTACTTTCTACGACATCGGTCAGCAAGGCGGTCAAATCGAAATCGGCAAAATTATGGTCGGTCTCGCTCTCGCCCTCAAAGCAACCGCGCTCGGCATTTTGATTGCGATACCGTCGATTATTTCTTACAACTTACTTACCAATTCCGCCAACATCCGCCGCCGCAAATGGCATTCGCAACACGGAAATAAAACCGCAAACGCCGCAAATTCCCTACGCGAAGAAAGCGTTTTTTCGACGGATAAAAGAGTGAAATTTCGCAATTTGAGCGAAGAAAACGAAGCAAACGACGATGAAGTTTGGGCAGGTCGCAGAAACTATGAAGGCGGCGAATTATGAAAAAGTTCGACCAGATAAATGTCATACCGTTCATCGACATAATGCTGGTGCTGCTTGCCATCACGCTGCTTACCGCAAGTTTTACTCATAACGGCAAAATCGATGTATCGCTACCTGCCGCCGATAACGCCGATCCCGTCGAAAGCGAAAAGTTACCGAAAGTCATCACCGTCGATAAAGAACAGCACTACTACCTCGACAACTCCTCCGAACAAACCACTCTCCAACAAATCGAAGAGGAAATGAAATCTTGGGAAAAATCCCAGCCGATTTTGCTCAAACTCGACCGTGAAGCACCGTTTGAAACCTTCGTATCGCTCTCCGAACTACTCAAAACTTATCAACTCAAAAATATTTCCGTGCTCACCACGCCGAAGTCATAAGGAATAAAACTATGCACACGCATCACAAATATCAGGAATATTCCTCATTCACCATCACGGCGGCAGTTCACGCAGCTGTCGTGCTGGGAATAATGTTTCTTCTCAACAAAACACCAATCCCCAATTCAGAAGCAACCAGCATCGATTGGGAACAAATAACTCAACTGCAATTAACCGAAACCGACACGCTTGCCGAACATCAGGAAGCAGAACGGCAAGCAGCAGAAGAAGCAGCACGGCAAGAAGCGGAAAAACAAGCAGCAGAAGAAGCCGCAAGACAAGCTGCTGAAGCAGCGCGGCAAGAAGAAATAAAACAACAGGAAATTGCAAAACAAAAAGTTATTGAAGAAAAAAGAATCGCTGAACAGCGCGAGAAAAAGCGTAAAGAACAAGAAAAACAACGGGAAAAACAAAAAGAAATCAAACGCGAACAAGCCGAAAAACAACGGCAAGAAAAAGAAAAACTCCGCCGCGAGCAAGCCGAAAGAGATGCAAGAGAAGCAGAAAGACAAGCCCGCGCCGAAGCACAAGCTCGCGCACAAGCAGAAGCAAATGCAAGAGCCGCAGCCGAAGCTAATGCCAGAGCACAAGCTGCTCGCGCAGCCGCTGCAAAAGCACAAGCCGCTCGCGCCGCGGCATCAGCTGGTAACGACAAAAACTACAAACAAGGGCTTTATGCCGCAATTCAGCGCAATAAACGCTATCCGCACCGCGAACAACAACAAGGCATAACGGGAACGCCAGTCATCGCATTTACCGTGCTTCCCGACGGAACAATTAGCAATGTCCGCATTGCTCGCTCATCGGGAAATAGCGCACTCGATCAAGCCGCACTCGATGCCGTGCGCCGTGTTGGTCATTACAAACCGACTCCAAGCTCTACGGCAATGAACACTTCCGTTGGATTGGAATTCGTTATTGGTAGAAGATAAACATAAACAGCAATAAATAATTAAACCTGCACTTAACATCGGAATTTAAGCGCAGGTTTTATAGTCGTTTCAGTTCAAAATAAAACAAGAAATCGAGCCAAAGACAGTATCTAGAATATGGCGAGGCGAAGAGAACGCTATTATTTTGAAATGGAACGACTATAATTTACACATCATCATTAAAGGCATAAATCATCATTTTTGTATTCAATACGGAGACACAAACAAAATGCAACGAAGAAGATTTATCCAAAGTGCCAGTTTTTTGACATTCGCAAGCTCATCTCTAAGCCTTTTTGCACAAGATAAAAAGGAAAACTACTGGCAAAAATATCTCGAACTCAAAGCGGACAAACCGCATTTCTATCCTTATCAAGCGGCAGAACAATTTGGCATCAGCGAATGCGAATTGCTGCTTTCCAATCCGAATGCCACATTTTTAGGCGAAGGATTTGAAGTTGTCCGCGATTTAATCACCCTGCGACTTGAAAATTTAGGCAAAGTTATGTCTATCGTGCGTAACGAAAACGCAGTGCACGAAAAAAACGGCATCTACGAAAAAGTCAAATTAAGCGAAAAAATCGGGCTCGCCATAAATATCAAAGGACTAAATTTGCGAATGTTTCCAAGCAAATGGAAATATGTTTTGGCGGTAAAAGACACAAGCCGCAAAATCGCCTCGCATTCAATCCAGTTCTACGACGATTGCGGTCAAGCGGTGCAAAAAGTTTATTTAACCGAAACCGACAAAATCGCCGAATGGGAAAAAATCACCCAGGAATTCAAGCAAAAGAAACCGTCTCTTGCTTTCAATAAAAAAGCAATTCCAGAGCGGCAAATCAAAACACTCTCCGCGGAAGAAAAAGCAAAATTTCATCAGGAATGGTTGGAATTAAAAGATATTCATCAATTCGGCGGAATAATTAAACGCTACGGAATTGACCGTATTTGTGCTTATGAACAAGCTCCAGAAAATTGTGCATTCAAGCTTTCAGGACAAGCGTTCGAAAATGCCTTCAACTTAATAAAAGAAGCTGGAATTGAAGTGATGATTTTTGTCGGAAATTCTGGGCTCGTGCAAATTCATACCGCCAAAATCCACAATGTCAAAAGAATGGGCGATTGGCTCAATATCTTGGATCACAAAGAAGAAGACTTCAATCTACATCTGCAAGACAAAAACATTACAGAGGCTTGGGTTGTGCGCCGTCCAACCGTTGATGGCTATATTTCCTGCCTCGAAGGTTTTGATAAATACGGTCAAACCGTGCTGCAAATCTTCGGTCGCCGTCAAGAAGGTGAAAAAGAAATCGAAAAATGGACGGAAATTACCGATAAGTTAATCGTCGGTTAAGTCCGTAAAAAAAACTTCAAGTATAGTCGTTTCAGTTCAAAATAAGACAAGGCAGCGAGCCGAAGACAGTATCTAGAATACGGCGAGGCGAAGCTAACGCAGTATTATTTTGAAATGGAACGACCATAGATAAAAGGCGGAGAAATTCGCCTTTATTTTTTTATGTTTTTTATAGAAAACAACAGTTAATTTGAAATATTCAATCAGTCCGTAAATTGAGGACTTTCTAACTATACTCTTTATCTTCATTCATCAAGAGTAATAAAAGAACAATGCGTAGAACCAAAGAAGATGTCGAAGAGACCAAAAATTTAATCATCGAAACCGCCATTAAATTATTCGACAAAAAAGGCTATAAATACACCAAAATGTCGCATATCGCAGTGGAATCAAATATGACAAGAGGGGCGGTTTATTGGCACTTCAAAAATAAACAAGAAATTCTCTCTGCTTTATGCCAGCAGTATCTAAAAAACGATATTGATGAATTAAAAAAACTATTAAACGGTCATTATTCTTGGCAGCAAACAGCGGAAGTTTTTGCCACTTTTGTTGCAGAATTGCCCAAATTTGCAATTAGATTACATTTTGCAAGAATATTTTTTATCCGCCAAGAACAACTTCTTAATCAGGAATTAGCAGAAATCAATTCCTTATTTTCTCAATACCGCTTAATTATCCGTCAAGAGCTGATTCGCCTCATCGAGCAAAATATTAAAAACGGCGAAATATCTAATAAATACAGCGTCGATTTAGTGCATTCATATCTACAAAGCGTATTAACAGGTGTTATTTGCTCACTCACCGATCCATTCACACAAGAGACTATTAAAAGCCAAGTAAGAGAACTTATTATGCTTGCTTTTGAATCGTTTAGCACTACAAGTTTTAAGTAAATTAAACCATAAAAACAAGCAAATGACTGAAAAAATAAACTTCTCTGGGGTGCAATATTTAACCGTAGATAAGAATAATATTGGGCAAAGAGTAGATAATTTTCTCATCAACAGGTTAAAAAATCTACCGAAAAGCAAAATATATAAAATTTTGCGCAAGGGTGAAGTTCGAGTTAATCGAAAAAGAATTAAAGCCGAATATAAATTGCAATTAAATGATGAAATAAGAATTCCACCGCTTTATTTAGAAGAGAAAAAAGAAATCTTTATCCCCGATTATTTCCTCGATTTAATCCAAAAGAGGGTAATTTTTGAAGACGAAAATTTTCTGATTTTCAATAAACCAGCTGGAATATCCGTGCATTCTGGTAGTCAAACGGAATACGGCTTAATCGATGTTGTAAAAAAAATCTGGGGCGAAAATTACGCGTATCTTGCTCACCGCATCGACCGCGATACCACAGGAGTGCTGGTGCTGGCTAAAAACCGCCCTGCTCTCAACGCTTTTCAACAAGCCTCCAAAGACGGTCGCATTACAAAAAAATACATATTTCTTACAAACGACTGGCGAGAAAATTGCCGTGAAGTCCAAATTTATCTAAAAAAAACAGAAATAAACGGCGAAGAAAAAATGCTCATCTGCAAAAAAGATGAGCCCAATAGCAAATTAGCCATAACTCAATTTGCAATACGGCAGAAATTCCAAAATGCAAAACTCGTCGCAGCCAAACTTTTAAGCGGCAGAACGCATCAAATCCGCGTTTCGGTTAAATCGCAAGGTTTCGGTATCGCAGGAGATAAAAAATACGGCGACTTTCAATTCAACCGCAAAATCGAAAATCTCGGTTACAAATCGATGTTCCTGCACGCGGAATTTATCGAATTTGCATATCAAAACAAGAAAATTTCCGTCCGAGCTGAATTAGCTGAAGATGAAAAAAAACTGCTTAACAAAATCTCACGAGCATAAAAAAGCGGCATTTGCAGCCGCTTCTACCGTAAAAACTCTTACAAACTTCCTTTAGTTGATGCAATTTGATCAGGATTTCTTTTATCAATCCGCACCGCTTGCCGCAAAGCACGACCGAATGCCTTAAAAATACTTTCAATAATGTGGTGATTATTTATTCCGTGCAAGTTATCGATATGAATAGTCGCTAGCGCGTGATTAGCAAAACCTTGGAAAAATTCCGAAAAAGTTTCCGTATCAATATTGCCGATTTTGTCGCGGGAAAAATTCGCTCGAAAATGCAAACTCGGTCTGCCTGAAAAATCAATCACCACCCGCGATAGAGCCTCATCTAACGGCACATAACTATGACCAAAACGGCTAATTCCGCGCTTTTCACCGAGTGCTTGTTTAACCGTTTCACCGAGCGTAATGCCAACATCTTCCACCGTGTGATGGCAATCAATATGCAAATCGCCCTGCGCTTCCAAAGAAATATCAATCAGCCCGTGTCTTGCGGTTTGATCGAGCATATGGTCAAGAAAACCAAGCCCAGTATTGATACTGCTTACTCCCGTGCCGTCCAAATTAACACTGGCGGAAATCCGCGTTTCTTTGGTATGACGATTAAAACTTGCTGTGCGCATTTTGTGCTCCGTTATTTCTTTCAAAAAATACTGTGAAGTTTCATTTTTTCTGGTGTATCAAAAAATTGAAATTTAGCGAGAAAAATTCAAAATTAAAAAGCGGGGAGTGGGGCTGCCGCCCCACCGCGTCCCCCTCTATTTTTTTCGAAGAAAGTAAAAAATGAATTTTTAGATGTGCCCTTTCGTTATTGATTAAGAACAAAAAAGCGAGATTTCTCCCGCTTTTTTGCTCATTAAAAACAATCAAACAATGCAAAAATCACTATTCAATCATTTTAATTTCCCGAATCGATGTTCTAACAAACGCACTAGAGCATTCATTAGCATCTAAACCAACTCCCGCCTTGCCAGCACTAGACAAGTTCGTGAATGCACCGTAGGTGTTTTTCTTCACACAACGGTTATTTTTCACGCTAATCGCGCTATATGGTTTTGAACCGTCGAGAGTTGAGTCATAAACACCGCCGAGAGTTTGCTGCAAACCGTTACCGATATTGCCGTTTTCATCAACTGCATCGAGAACGCTGTCATTTGATGAGAAGTCAATAATCGTGAGCGCAGAGGCAATATTCTTGTTGTTATTGTCTTTTTCGCTCTTATTGGTTGTGCCTGCGTGGTCATCGGTACTTTCTGCCGCATCTTCAAGAGCAGCGTCTAATTCAAATCCGACAATCGTTTCCATTCCCTCTTTGGCTTTATTCAAAGACTTGCCAGATACTGGGTCATACTCGGTCATAAACTGGAAGCGAGCTTGGTCAAGCGTTCCGCCTGTGAGCACATTAAGCCCGATAATCCAAGAAGTTCCCAAACCGACATTCGCTGCCTCAACCGTTTCTTCTTGGCTACAAGTTTCTGGCTTATCAGCGTTATTTTTTCCAACTCCCGATAAATCGAGCTCACCGTCGCCGACGATATAACTGCGAGTTGTGTAGAACACTGAATTCAAGAGAAGTTGCGGACGGCTAACAACTCGTTCGCTGGAATATTCCAGAATTCCCTTATCGCTACCGACATCATCGCTAGTTAAATCAGACGGTCTGCGCGGCAGCAAATCTACATACCAGCCTTGTTTTGTTCCCGTGTAGCAATCCAGATTTGCATTCAAAGGCTGCGTAACTCTTCCGTCAAAATCACAAGCTTCGTTTGCATCCACACGGCGGAATTGCGGTTCTTGTCCAGCATTAAATCCAGTGGTGAATTTGTATTCGCCGTTTGTTACCGTCAGTTCGCGTTTTAACAAATCGCTATCAGATTTCGCTTTACCTGCAACGGCCAAGTCGTCATAAATACCGTAAATCCGTTGCAAATCATTAGCACCGCCGCCTTCTTCGTCCGATAAATCTTTCGGATAAATATCGCTACCTGTGCCGAAAGTTACGACATATTGCAAATTATTTACGCCGTTTATCCGATAAACCGCAGGAGCAGAGGTAATCGGACGAGTTGTCTCACCGCTGAAAATTTTGTATGCCTGCCAGTTTTTATCGTCATAGCGCAAATCAAAGCGATACATCGAACCTGCAAAATCACCTGCATAAACCACATCGACAATACCGTCGCCATCAGAATCAAGCGGAGTTGGAGAAGCCAAAGCCATAATTCCATCACGACCAGCAGTTGCATTGCCAATTTGCACCACTTTAATCAATTTACCAGCAGCATCGCCAGTTTTCTTCGCCAGAGAAATTGCGTTTTTATCCGCATCTTCGCCCGTTTTTCCGTTGCCGATTTCATATCCCAATGCTTCGAAAACATACAAAGTCGGCGCAGCATCGTGATTGTCGTTATCGCCAGTCGGATAACCGTTTGCAACAAAGCCTACTAAACGGACATTTTGGTTTGCACAAGCAACCGCGCGAGTTACATCAGTTTCGTATTCCTTACCAGAACATTTCGTAATGTTTTTGGTTTTATCCGCATCCTTATTCGCTTCATCATTCGGATTAACAATGCCAGAGGCTGGATTTGCCCATTTATATGCAAGTTGGGCAAAAACAGGAGTTCCCACGGTATAGCCAATTCTTACACCTTCATTACCGTTTTTGATTTGATACATCGGAACATTTGCGGTGTAGTTGCCTGCATCGATACCGACAGCTTTTTTCGTTGCCGAAGTCGCATCATTACCGCCAACTTTGAGCGCGAAAGCACCGCGTCCGCCCTGCCCCATATTGGCAAGCAATAAAGTTTCTTGGAAGCGTCCAGGAAGAGTAGAAGTTGTGGTGTAAGCAAGTCCGCCATTAACACCGTAAATATGCGGCAAACCGCCCGTTGCTTCTACCGTGGTTTCTTGCTCGTTTTGTCCTGTGCCAGCATTAACCGTATCGGTAGTTTCCGTGGTGATTTTCTTGTATTCCTTACCGTAACCAGTTTCCGCCGTAGTTGGCAAAATCTTGCCAAGGGTGAAATTTTTCTCGCGCGGCATATCCACAGGAAGGTAGTTCAAGACGAATTTATACGGCGCGAATTTGTCAGCTTGAGTTGAAGCGTCTTTTTCTGCCCGTTGGAAGATGTAGAGCATTCCGTCATTGCTACCCATAATCAAATAACGGGCACGGTCGATGAGTTCGTCTTTTTTATCGCCTTGAAGTTCAGGATCGTTCAAATCAACGGTAGTGTCTTGGATTGCAATCGGTGAAGAATCAATTACATCACCCATCATCCGCTGCATTTTTGCTTTTTCATCATCACCGCCCATTGAAACCGTTGTCGAAACATTTGTTGTTCCGTCATTAGTTTCATCTTCCGATGAAGAGCCTTTGCTACGGTCGCGGTATTTCGCGATTTTTCTCGGCGACAAAGTTTCAACCGCTTTTTCAATCTCCGCATCTGCCGAAAGACTTGCGCCGCCTTTGCGTGATAACCACGGGAAGAAACCTTTGGCATATTCATCTGCAAAGCTTTCAAATCCGAACAAAGCTGCGTGAGTTGAGCTATCGGTTAATTTTTCAAAACCGCTACCGTTCGGAATAATGATGGTGCGTTCGCTTTCATATTTCGGGTGATAGGTTTTGCCGTCTTTTTCTTCTTCCAGAGTTTTGCTATCAAATTGCGAGAAAGATAAAGTCGAAGACCAGTTACCCGTGCGCACATCAAGTGCCGCAACCCAAGTCTTATATCTTTCATCTGAATCCGAACCAGTTTGAATATTTCCCGCGGAAACATTGACTGGTGCGGCAACCGAAGTTTGAATGATATCGGCATTCATAGTTTGCGCGCTATCCGACACCGCAGCCGAGAAGATTTTTGAAAAAGCTTCTTTCAACTCATCTTTTTCAACTGCACTATATGTTCCAGGTATGCCGAGTTCCGACGCGTTATTGGCAAGACCTTCTTTACTCGCTGCCTTCAAATAAGGCCACGCTGCTCCTGTTGTTCCGTCAGAACCAACATCAGCACCAAATCCGATTGCGTAAGTTTGAATATTTTGCTTACCTTCAAACGGATTTCCCTCGGCATCTAAATCAGTATCAGATTTGAGATCCGCTTCTCCAGCGTTAAACAGCTGTTTGGAAAAATAAGCAATACCAGCATCCATTCCGTCGCCAGAATAGTTATTGTCCCAACGGTAGTGATAAGAACCATCATTCGGAGCGATGTAGTTATCGCCAAGAATTGCTTTAATCGGTGAGTTATATGAACGGTTGGTTGTTTCCACTACGGTATTGTGTTTCGCACCTTCTTGACCGTTACCGTCATTGTTAGTTTCACCATCGGAAAGCACGATGATGTAGTTTTTCTGGCAAGCGTATTTGATGTTGTTATACATCTCATCAGCAGCAGAAACATAAGCCGCCGTAGTCGGAGTGGAACCTGAAACCGCCAACTTGGCAAATTCAGTCATAAACTCCGCACCAGTAACAAATTCTGAAAGAACAGCTTTGCTAGTGATGCTGTTTATGACACCATTCGGATCGCCACCTTCTTTTGGCCAAATTGGTAAGTAATTAAACTTGATTTTGTCGTTATATTCAGCACCTGTTCCAATCAATTCATTCAAGACTGAATACAAAATACCAATCCGCGCTTCTTTACAAGCATCACTACCAGCGATTGCAGTCCCCCAATCCCAGCCTTTACAACCAACTGGCGCACCAGTGTTGTAGTTATTACCACGCGGATAAAAACTCATCGAACCAGAGTTATCAATCAAAAGCATCACCCGCGGACGAACGGTTGGATATGAAAGCGATGCGGATTGTTCAACATCTAAATAAGCAGGAATTACCGAAAACGGAGATTTTTCTTCATTTTGTGCGGCAGAATTTGAAATACCTGTTTCAGGTTTTTCACAATCAGAAACGGTGGCACTATCAGGATCTTGGTTTTCACAATTGCCAGAATTTCCAGTTGCAGCACTTGTCGTTGGTTGAGAGCCTGCTTGCACAACGGGATCGGTATTTGGATCATTCGGATCATTACTTCCAGCAGCAAAACTAACTGCTGCTGCGACCGCAGTGCTAATTGCAAGCGTGATAGCTGCAGGATTAAATTTTTTCGTAATCATTAGTTTGGTCTCCAAAAAAATATGTATTTATTTGCAAACATTTGCAAATACGACCAAACCTTATTGCTCTTTTTTTGCCTAATATTGAAATATTAACTATTGTTACAATTTTTTGTTGTATGTGAAAAACATTATTTTTATATTTGTTTCGCATTTGAAATAAATACATTTAACCGTGTTTTGTATTTAATATACATTGCTTATTGTTTATTTATTTTTACATTCATCGCTTGATTGATTTACAAATAACGACATCTCTTTTTCGCTATTTTTTTTGATTTTCTGCTTGACTTTTATTTTGAAACGGCAGCAACTTGGGATATTTCGCGCGGCGTTTTTGGACATATCGCCAAACGGAAAATCTCCACAGCAAATTGATAATCGAATACCCCAGAGCAGCGACCACAATCCCGACAAACACCGAACCGCCGAACAACGGAAACAAAATCGCTCCTTTCATTTCCAGCAAATTTTGGTTGGAAAAATCGACATTGAATAGCGGTAGAAAAAACAATTTGTCGAAAAACCACTGTCCGACGCGGTAATTCATATAAAAAACAATCGGAAAGGTGAATGGATTTGACCAGAGAGTAAAAAACGCCGCCAAGAGAACATTTGCCCGCAAAACTCCCGCCGCAAACACCGCACAGGGAATTTGTCCCACCATCGGCAACGCTCCGAAAAACAAACCGCAAGCCGCCGCCATCGACACGGTGTAACGATTGACTTGCCAAATTTGCGAACGGTCGATTTTTTTCAGAATATTTTTGAGTGCCTTGGAGCTAAAAACTTTGTCTGGCTTGGGCAAAATTTTTTTGAAAAAGAATTTCACGCGTTTTTTCCATTTATTTCATCTTTTATTGCTGGCTGATATTCCGTCAGATTTTTTCTTTACAAATTACTGCCGATATCGCGGCAATTTGCGCTTTCTTGATTTCTTCGCCGAGTTCTGCTCCTTTATATTGGCTAAATTCTGGATTATTCGCGCGGATTTCACTTGCCACCTGAATTTCTGCACGGATTTGTTCGCGGATTTTTTCATCGATACCGAGCAAGCTCAAAATTTCAAACACCGCCGTATCTTTTTTGAAACTACCGAGTTTGTGCAAAACACTGAATTTCTCTTTCGCGCTGATATTTCGCCAATTTTGTAAAGCATCAGCTGAATCATTAAAACGAGATATCGCCTGCACAAACAAATTCGGCAAATGCAAATTGCGTTTTAAGCTCTCAAACACACCGTCTTCTTTCCACTGCCAAATTGCAAGCCGCCAATGAGCATCAGAGCTATTTTTTTTGTATTGCGTAAGACGGTTATTCATCGCCTCTAAATTGAAATGAGAAGTTTCAGGAAGAATGACAGATAAAGCTCCAACCGCGTTCAATCCTTCGAAATATTTCTCTGGCGCATCGGTTAGCAGTGCTCTTACGGTTTCATTCCAAACTCGTTCGCGAGTTAATTCCTTGATTTCACCGCTTGCGACAATTTCACGGCAAATATGCAGAGTCTCGGGCGCAATCGAAAATCCAAAAGAAAAAAACCGCGCCCAAAAGCGCATCAAGCGCAAAACACGCAACGGATCTTCGGCAAAAGCTGGCGAAATATGCCGTAAAACACGGTTTTCTAAATCTTCGATACCGCCGTAAGGATCGATGAGATTGCCGTGCTCATCTTCGGCAATTGCATTTATCGTCAAATCGCGACGGATTAAATCTTCTTCCAAAGTGGTGGCGGCAGAAAACTCAAAACTAAATCCGCGATGCCCGCGCCCTTGTTTGCGCTCCTGTCTGGCGAGCGCGTATTCCTCTTTCGTTTCAGGATGCAAAAATACGGGAAAATCGCGCCCAACCTGCATAAATCCCCGTGCAAGCATTTCTTCTACCGTTGCACCGACGACCACAAAATCACGATCTTTGACTTCTACACCGAGCAATTTGTCGCGAACCGCACCGCCGACGAGATAAATCTGCATTTTTCACTCCCTAAATCAAGATAAATAAAAAGCAGGATTGAAATCCTGCTCTTTATAGTCGTTTCAGTTCAAAATAAGACAAGGAAGCGAGCTTAAAGACTGTATCAGAATACGGCGAAGCGAAGAGAACGCTATTATTTTGAAATGGAACAACTATATTTCAATAACTTATTTCACTTACATTGAAGGCAATACCGCGTTTAATAATCCGCTTTCGCGCCAAGCTTTGAGTTCATCGCAACTTACAACAAATATTCCCTCACCACCGCGCTCTAATTCTGCCCATTCAAAACCGATTTCTGGATAAGCATTTTCTAAATTCACCCAATTCGCTCCGACTTCGACAACTAATAAACCGTCATCACTTAAATAATCGCAAGCTTCGAGCAAAATCCGACGGACTAAATCCAAGCCGTCTTCACCAGAAACCAAAGCGTGGCGCGGTTCGTGGCGGAATTCTTCGACAATTAAGGACATTTCAGCCGCTTCAACATAAGGCGGATTGCACAAAATCCAGTCGAATTTACCTTCCAGATGTTCGAATAAATCACCGTGGCAAATGTCGATGTTGTAGCCTTCCATACCGCACTTGGCGATATTTTTCTCCGCAACTTTCAGAGCATCGCTATCGTCATCGGCGAGCACAACTTCGGCTTGTGGATAACGGTATTTCGCGACAATTCCAATTGCACCGCTTCCTGCGCATAAATCCAAAATTCGCTCTGGCGCGCGGTCGCCTGTCCAATATGGAGAAAGTCCTTTTTCAACTAGTTCGGCAATCGGTGAGCGCGGAATTAAAGCCCGCTCGTCGATGTATAACTCGTAACCTGCATACATTGTGCGATGAGTGATATACGGAACAGGAACTCGTTCATCAATTCTGGCCCTCAAAGAATTGATGATTTGCAATTTTTCAGGTTCGGTGAGATTGGTTTGCAAATAGTGAATATCTAATCCAAACGGCAATTGCAATACCCCGATAACTAACGAAGCTGCCTCATCAAGTGCATTGTCGGTTCCGTGTCCGTAATAAAGTTCAGCACGCGACATTTCACTAGCGGAATAACGGATATAGTCAATTATCGTGGTGAGATTTTTCATCTGTTTATCCTTCTTTTCGTTTATCAGAGAATGCGCGAAAAGTATAAATTATTTACACTCTTCTATATTTTTTTAACCATCTTTATTTCTAAAAAATTAAATTATTTCGAATATTTCGGAGGTTTTGTGAATTCATTTTCAGGTCGCTTCTTTTGGCTATTTTTTTTCATCTTTTGCGGTTTTTTATTTTACCTCTTACGCCCAATTTTAACCCCTTTTCTCTGCGGAGCATTTCTGGCTTATTTAGGCGACCCTCTTGCCGATAAATTAGAAAGATTAAACTTTTCCCGTAACGGGGCTGTTATCACAGTTTTTGTCTCCTTTACGATATTGATGTTGGTAGTGGTGCTGTTTTTAATTCCTACTATTAACTCGCAAATTTCCAACCTTATGCTCAAAATGCCCGAATATTTAGAATGGATTAAAAGCCATACTGGCGACAATCTTCTGCGTTTTATCGGCATTGAAAACGGTGAATTAAATAGCGAAAATATCCAAGCTCTTCTGAAAAATAATTTAGGGGATAGTTCAAAAATAGCTAGCTTCTTTGTCGGTTCAATTCAGGGCTCTTTTAATATTTTATTCACCATCATCATCTATATTTTTCTTATCCCTGTGGTTACTTTTTACCTCCTTCGCGACTGGGATATTCTCATTGCCAAAATCAATTCTCTAATTCCGAAAAAGCATCTCAACACCGTCCGCACACTTGTCATACAAAGCGACAAAGTGCTGGCAGGATTTATGCGCGGGCAGTTTGCCGTAATGATGGCTTTGGGGATTATTTATTCCGTTGGACTTTCGATTGTCGGTTTAGATATGGCAATTGCTATCGGTATGTTTGCGGGAATGGTGAGTTTTGTGCCGTATCTCGGTTTAATTATCGGGATTTGTTTAGCGGGAATTATGGCTTTATTGCAATTTCAAGATTGGTTGCATCTAGTTGAAGTTGTCGTGGTTTTCGGTATTGCACAAATTATGGAAACCGTCATTCTCACGCCAAAATTTATCGGAGATAAAACTGGTTTGCACCCTGTTGCGGTTTTATTTGCGGTAATGGCTGGCGGACAACTTTTCGGCTTTACGGGGATACTTATCGGACTTCCTGCCGCTGCGGTAATAAATGTATTTCTTCTTTACTTCAAAGATAAGTATCTGGCAAGCGATATTTATAACCAGCAAGAAATAACAACACCAGCAAAATCGGCGAATAAAACAACTAATAAAGCTAATAAAAAGCCGCGCAATAAACAATAAATACGGTCTTATAAAATTCCACGCATTTTTTGCATCAGCATCACACGGAAATTTTCAATGAAAAAAACTTGCAATTTTTTACTTCTAACCGCCCTTTTTATTTTGACTGCCTGCACTAGTGCAATCGATGAAAAAGGCTATACCAAAGATTCCTTGGAAGGTTTTAACCGCAAAGTTTTTGCATTCAATGAAATTGTTGATAAAACCGCATTCAAACCAGTTGCTCGTGCTTATGAAGTCGCCGTTCCACAATTTATGCGCACGGGAATTCATAACTTTTTCGGTAATTTGAGTGATGTCGGTTCATTTGCTAATGCCGCCTTACAACTCGACGGTCCTGCAACGGCAAAAATCGGTGCTCGTGTAGTTAGCAATACGGTTATCGGCATTGGCGGTTTAATTGATGTTGCAACGCCGATGGGTAACGAAAAAATCAACCGTGATTTCGGCTCAACTTTGGCTCGCTACGGAGTGCAATCTGGACCATTCGTAATGCTGCCGTTTTTTGGTCCAAGCACACTGCGAGATGCGGCGGGAAAAATTCCTGGTGCTTATCTCAATCCTGTTTCTTATATCGACGACGACACAACTCGCTGGTCTTTAATCGCTCTTAACGCGGTGGATACACGGGCGAGTTTTCTACCTTTGGAGCGACAAATGGAAGGCGCAACAACGGATAAATACGCCGCAATCCGCGATGCTTGGTTACAACACCGTTGGGGACAGCTTGGCACTCCTGTAAATCAAATGCAGTCTGATGATATTGATGCACTTTTTGCGGGAAATAGTGCTAGTCCAGCGACAACGGATACGACGGCTAATAACAATGCGGTAAATCCAGCTCCAATACCTGCTAATCCGACGACTACCGCTCCAACTTCTACCGTTACAGTAAATCCTCAAAGCTCAACTACCACACCGTCTTCAACGCTTAGCATAAATCCAGCAACTACTCCAAATTCTGCTACTGCGCTTGCGGATAACACGGTTGAATATGCAGAAAATCCAAATTACACGGGCAATTTATCCGCGCCAAATCTTCCATCGGTTACAGAAACTCAAATTGAAGAAGCTATTCCCAGCACCGCGCCAGACTACTTAAACAGCGCGCCAAATAATTACGAAAACGCAGCTCCGACATATTTCAACGAACCAGCACCGTTTTTGTTCTAATTTCAAACATTGTGAGGGGCTAGTTCCCCTCATTTTTATCTAATCCGATGCCGAAAATAACTAAACAGCAGCAAAGAAGAATTGCTGAAAACAAAATCCGCGAAAGCAAAAGAGACGACCTAATTGCAGCGATTGTGAGTGCGCATTTCGGTTATGAAGTGCTGGTGGAAGTGAAAGACGGAGGCGGCATTCGGCAAATTTCCTGCGACTGGCGACAAAATCTTGGCAATATTGCTGTCGGCGACCGCGTGCAAATTGCGATGCAGGGCGAAAAGGCGGTAATCGAACACATTGCCGAACGGTCAAAAAATACGCTCTACAAACGCCAAGGGCGCAAAAATAAACCAATTGCCGCCAATGTCGAGCAGCTGCTCATCGTCGCCTGTGTAGAGCCCGCCTGCCAATTTAATTTAATCGACCGTTATCTAATTGCCGCTGAAATTGCGGGGATACGCGCGGCGGTTGTTTGTAATAAATCTGACATCGGAACTCTGAATTTATCCGCATATCAGAGTTTTCCGCTTTTTACTTGCTCAACGCTAAACGGCGAGGGTATTGAGGAAATTTCCAATTTTTGCCGCGACAAGGAAACGCTCATCTGCGGTCAATCGGGCGTAGGCAAATCCAGCTTAATTTCCGCGCTTATCCCCAATCTCGCTATTCAAATTCAGGAAATTAGCGCGGTTACTCGCCTCGGCAAACACACTACCACCAATTGCCGACGCTACCTGCTTCCAAATGGAGGCGCGATTGTTGATACACCTGGGGTGCGCGGTTATTCGTTTCCTGACAACACTCCACAAGATGCGCTTATGCAGGCGATGAAAATAGTTTTTAGTGATATTTTTGTCGCAATCAGCAACTGCCGTTTTAGCGACTGCAAACATCAAACTGAACCAAATTGCGCAGTAAAACAAGCAATTGCAAACGGCACAATCACAGAAAACCGCTGGGAAAGCTTTCAGTCAATTCAGCAGGCAATTGAAGAGAAAAATTTCGGTTGAAAAAGGCGTTTTTGCCGCAATTTTTTTCCGCCTTTCAACGGCAAATGAGCAAGAAAAATGAACCAGCAAAACGATTTATTAAGCGCACCAGAAGAACGGGAAAATTCCAACAAAAGCGCAAATCTCAAAAATTATGAAAAAAATTTGCAACGATTAGAAGAAATCTTGCGCAAACTCGAAACAGGTGAAGTTTCACTCGAAATTGCATTAAAAGAATATGAAAAAGGAGTAAAAATCATCTCCGAATGCCGCAGCGCATTAGAACAAGCAGAGCAAAAGGTGCAAATTTTAATGCAAAACGGTGCAAAAGAAGAACTACAAGAGTTTAAATCTGAATAAATAACAGTGTAAAAAAAATCTAATTATTTATAAAAAAATCATCAAGGAGCAAATATGGCTTTATTCATCCTGTCAATTTATAGCCTAGTGCTAATTTATATCGCCTATTTAGATTTTCGCAAAAAACAAGACTTAAACCATTTTTTAGTTGCAAATCGCACATCAGGTGCTTTTCAAACAGGATTTTCAATCACCGCATCTTGCATCGGAGGAACGGCAACTATCGGACTTGTTGCCGATGTAGCAAAAAACGGTTTTCCCGCAATTTGGTATCTTCTATCAGGCGCAATTGGACTGATGATTTTGGCTTTATTTTTTGCCAAAATTGTGCGCCGAACAGAAGCTTTAACCTTGCCGCAAATAATGGAAAAATATATTTCCAAAAAAGCCGCAACTCTTGCTGCCATCATCATTTCACTTGCTTGGACGGCAATTTTGGCAGCGCAATTTTCCGCCGCTGCATCAATACTTGAAGTATTCGGTATAAGCAATATCAGCGCACTCATTTCCGCCGTATTTCTCATCGCAATTTACACCGCATTAGGCGGTCAAATGAGCGTAATTAAAAGCGATGTTTATCAATATTTAATATTGCTTTTAAGTTTTATTTTATCCCTAATTTTCCTCTTCTCAAAAACCGATTTTAACTATCTTACCAGCATTGATTGGCACTTAACTAATAGTAATTTTGGCATCAACAGTATCTTTTATTATTTAATTTTTGTCGGTATTAGTTACATCATCGACCCAATGTTATTTTCCCGAATTTTATCCGCAAGAGATGAAAAAACTGCCGTCAAGGGGGCAGTTTTAGGGGCGGCATTTATCGCATTATCGGCATTTCTGATTGTGTTAATCGCATTCCTGACAATAAATATTTCAAGTTCAGAAATCAATCCCAATAGCTTATTAACGCACACTCTTTTTTATGAATTACCGCCAATTCTAGGAATAATTTTGCTACTTGGACTTTTAAGCGCAATTATTTCTTCTGCTGATACGGTTTTAATTACTTCAACAAGTGTATTCGCACACGACATAATTAAAACCAACAACCTAATTTTTTACCGCATATCCACCATATTTTTTGCCGCAATAGCCCTATTTTTAGCAACAAAGGGAAAGGCAATTTTGGATTATTTCTTCGCCGCCAACGATTTATTTGTCGGAGGAGTGGCAATACCGCTATTTTTCGCGCTCATTTGTCAAGGCAAAATCAACAAAACTTGCGTACTACTTGCGATGATTGCTGGTTCTGGCTTGGGAGCGTTAAGCGCGTTAGGTGCAATTTTAGATGCAGGCGGAATATTTGATAAAAAAATCTATTCCACTTTCGGAATAGTTTTAGCTGTTTTATTCTGCATAATCGGAAAATTATTATTCCATTTAACTAGGAAAAATAGCAATTTAATTGCCGAAAAGGTGTAAAAATATGCCAGAACAGTTAAATAATCTTTATATCGGCGTAATGTCAGGCACTAGCCTTGACGGAGTCGATGTCGCGATTTGCAATTTTGCAGAAAAATGGCAAATCATCGCGCAGGAAAGTTTTGATTTTCCAGAAAAACTTCGCTCCGATATTCTCGATATTGCAAATAACAAAGCAATGCCAATCTCAAAAATTGCTCAAATCGACCAAGAACTCGGCGAAATTTATGCGCAAAGTATCAACAAAACAATTACAAAAGCTGACATTTCAGCGACAAATATCCACGCTATCGGCTTACACGGTCAGACGGTGTATCACAAAATCGAGACAAATACTCGCTGTTCAGTGCAACTTGGCAATCCCAATATCGTTGCCGTGCAAACTCAAATCCCCGTCGTAGCCGACTTTCGCCGTAAAGATATCGCCTTTGGCGGGCAAGGTGCACCGCTTGTGCCGCGTTTTCATCAGGAGCTTTATCAGCACTCAAATTATTCCACAACGTTAGTATTAAATATCGGCGGAATTGCCAATATTTCGGTTATCCAAAAAAATCAAGCAACAATCGGCTACGACATTTGCGTCGGCAATCTCCTGCTGGATTATTTAGCCGAAAAAAATCTCGGGCAGAAATTCGACCACGACGGCAATTTTGCTAAATCTGGAAAAATTATTCCCGAACTGCTTGACATTTTTCTGCACGATGAATTTATTTTGCAAAAACCGCCGAAAAGCACGGGAAGAGAATATTTCAACCCCGTTTGGCTTGCGGAAAAACTCAATAAAATCAAAGAGATAGCAAACATCAGCGATTTAGAACAAGATGCAAATGTTGCCTGCACATTAGTTGAAATGCTCGCAATTGTCTTACAAAAAGAAGTCGCAAAATTTCCACAAGGCGCACTAAAAGTGGCTGGTGGTGGTGCAAAAAATAAGTTTTTAATGGAAAGGATTCGCGCAAATCTCCCCGATTGGCAAGTCTCCGATATTGAAATTGACGGCTACAACAGCCAATTTTTCGAAGCATTTTGCTTTGCTTGGCTTGCTTGGCGAAGAATGACAGAACAAGATGCAAACCTTCCAACGGTTACAGGTGCAGAACAAAAATGCAGTCTTGGCGGAGTATATTTGCCAAATTAAAATAACTCAAATTGAATAAAATAAATATGGATTAGCCTAAAATGCAGAAAGTAGAAAAAATTTATATCGATTTAGACGGAGTGCTCGCCGATTTTGATGGGGGAGTGTTAAAATTTTGCGGTTATAAATTGCCTGATTATAACTTACCGCGAGAAAAAGTTTTTAATGAAAAATTATGGCAAGATTTAAGCCAAGTACCTAATTTTTACCGCAAACTAGAGCTAATTTTAGGTGCAAAAGAGTTATTTAATTTCGCAGTGGAAAAATTCGGAAATAAAGTAGAAATTTTATCGGCAATTCCTAGGCCAGAAAAGAATATTTTGAATGCAACAGAAGATAAAATCGCTTGGTGCAGAGAATATTTATCCGCCGATATCAAGGTAAATCTTTGCTACCGTGAAGAAAAACAAGCATTTTGCCTTGGAAAAGAATATTTTCTCATCGATGATCTAAAAAGAAATATCCAAGAGTGGGAAAATTCTGGCGGAACAGGAATATTATTTATAAATCCAGAACAAACTATTTCGCAATTAAAAAACTTGCTTATTTAAGCAAAACAGTATAAAAAATTCAAAAGAACGGAGTAAAAAACACTCCGTTTATTTCAAATAATTGAATTATCTTTCAGAAAACTTGCAACTTTTTCGGCAAATAAGCGGTAACCTTGATCATTTGCGTGAATTTGATCCGATTTCAATCTTTCATTAGCTAAAATTTCTGCCCAAGCTCCTTTTAGTAAGGCAATGTTATATTTTTGTGCTAATTCATCATACAATTTATGCTCTTGCAACATACCAAAAGCCGCCGACATCGAAATATACGGCACGGCAATCATCATAATTGGAATATTCTCTTGCTGCGATTTTTCAATAATCGCCGAAATATTGCGCCGTGTTTCAGTTTCAGGAATTTTGCGCAAAAAATCATTGCCACCGATACACAAAATTATTAAGTCTGGTTTATCGCTAATTAAGGAAGATAAACGCGATAAAGCCTGTTCGCTAGTATCACCGCTCACACCGCCATTTACCACTCTTATACCTGTAATTTCTGATAGTTGCGCGGGATAATCCGCCCCCTTGGATGCACCATAACCTTCGGTCAGAGAGTCTCCCAATGCTAAAATAGTTGCACTGTTTGATAGTTTTGGATAATAAGTATTAGCTTTATTTTTACCGCAAGATAGTAAAAAAACAAGCGAGAAGATTAAAATATAAATTACACCGTTATAATATTTCTTTAACACCATTTTGCATTATCTCCTTCTATTTTGAAAAAAAATCTGCATTAAATTTCTACACTCTTCTTCCATAATTCCTGATTTTACCGAATATAAGCTATGATTTAATTCTTTATTACGGTATAAATCAAAACAAGTCCCCCCTGCTCCACCTTTTAAGTTATTTGCACCGAAATATAAATTTTGCACTCTTGCCTGCATTATTGCTCCGATACACATAATACAAGGTTCAATCGTTACAAATATGGAACATTCGTTTAGACGGTAATTTCCAATTTTTTTTGCTGCCGTTTGCAAAGCCAAAATTTCTGCGTGCGCGGTAGGGTCGCAATTGCTAATTGTCGAGTTAAATGCGCTTGCAATCAGCTCTCCGTCTTTATTTACAACCACTGCACCGATAGGAATTTCGCCTAAATCAAAGGCTTGTTTGGCTGCTTTTAATGCCTCCTGCATAAAAAACTTTTCTTGCTCTAATGAGTTTATTTTCAGCATTATGAGTTTCCGCTATCGCCACTCTTAGCGTTATTTTCAATATTATTATTTTTACTATCTTCACTATTTTTCGCAGCAAAAATTTGATTAAAAATTTTATAGCTCCCCACGCAAATAAAGCTAATCAAAATAAAGAAAAAAGCGACTTCACAAACTAAAACAACAGGCTTTAATATTCCCGCAATGATATTTATCGGTTCATTAGCGCAAAGCAAAATATTATGTTTTTCTTCTATATTTTGCCGCAGAAGTAAGGCAAAAACTCCTGCAATTAAATAAACAAATAAAATTCCAATCCAGTAATAAGCTGATTTATCTTTCTTAATTAGCAAAATATTGAAAAAAATATTTACCGCAATAACGGCAATAATCAAAAATAGAGCAAAATAAGCACTAAACCCCACTTCGGAAATACCAAGACATTCTTTCATAAAACACCTTTATATAAAACTTTTAATATTCATTTATAGTAATACTTTCCACTCTTTATTGATGTATTGCATTTTTATTACCTCTTTTTGCTCACGAATTGCATCGTTATGCTCTAATTCTATTTTTACTGGCACGCTGACGGTAATTCCAAAATCCTTGGATTTTGCCTTTTTACTTTGAATTTTTTGCACTTTATAGCCTTGCAAAATCCCAGTACGAAATTCCTGCAATTTTGCGATTTTCTGAGCTTTATTCAATCCCTCCAAGGCATTAGGAGATAGTTTATTTAATGTTTCATCAGGAGTACCTTGCAAAAGACTATTCATAAATTTCGCCGCAGCTTTACTCGGTAGATTATCCGAACGGAGTAAATGCGCAGAAATAGTAAATAATAATAAAATTGCAATACTCAAAGCCAACCATAGACTTGATTTTTTCTTACTAAATGACTTTATTTTTTGCACTATTGCTGCTTTTTTATCGCTCATATTTATTCCTCCAATAATTTTATTTCACTTAAAAAATAACCTATAATCAATTAAAAACAACCGTTTTATTTCCGTTAATTATCACTCGATGTTCGGCGTGCCAGCGCAATGCTCTTGACAAAACAATCCGTTCAATATCATTGCCGATGCTAGTTAATTCTTCCACCGTTTTATCGTGCCGAACCCTTGCTACATCTTGCTCGATAATCGGACCTTCATCTAAATCGGTGCTCACATAATGCGCAGTCGCACCGATGAGTTTCACACCTCTTGCGTGTGCTTGATAATATGGTTTTGCCCCCTTAAAACTCGGTAAAAATGAGTGATGAATGTTAATTGCCCGACCTTCTAAAAAAGCACATAATTGCGGAGAAAGTATCTGCATATATCTTGCTAATACAACGGTATCGATATTTAATTCCTCTACCGCGCTAATTAATTTCCCCTCTTGCTGCACTTTATTTGCATCATTTTTACCATTTAAAGCCCAATAATAAAAAGGTATTTGGTAAAAATCAGCATATGGTTTTAGGATTTCGTGATTTCCCGCAACCGCGACAACTTCTATCGGCAAACGCCCTTCTGCGGCTTGGAATAGCAAATCATTCAAACAATGTCCCTCCTTGGACACCATTATCAGCACTCTTGCTTTCTTTTCAGCATCGAACCACTGTGATTGCATTCGCCATTTCTGTGCAATTTCCGTCCATTTTGCTTCGATTTCGGGTAGTTCCTGCTTATGAAGCTCGCTACTAACTTCAACGCGCATAAAGAATTTTCCCGATTCGCGGTCAAAATATTGCGCCGAAGAGAGAATATTTATTTCCAATTTGCTTAAAAATCCCGATACCGCGCAAACTATCCCTGTTCGGTCAGGACAAGATAAGTTTAAGATGTATTTATATGCCATAAATTATTCCTCTTTATTTATAGTCGTTCCATTTCAAAATAACACTTCGTTAGCTTCGCCTCGCCGTATTCTATATACAGTCTTTAAGCTCGCTGCCTTGTCTTATTTTGAACTGAAACGACTATATCAATAGCTATTTCTAACAAAGCTAAATTTCCGCTTTTTTATTGCAAAGCATTTTTCTACCATCTTCGCGTGTATTTTTTATACCGTTATAAATATTTATAAACCAGAAGGTAGATTAACTTTAATTGCCCCATCTGCGGTTTTTTCGATATTTAAGCTTGGAGTTTCAGCAAGCGGTGAATTTTGCTCATTTGCCGCAATTTGTCCTTTATTTGTCGTCTTATCTAATACTTGTTGATTTATCAGGGACGGTTTTTCCGCCGTTTTATCCGCATTTTGCGGAGTGTGTATTGCTTTTGTATTGGTTTTCGCGACAAATATCGGATTTGCTTGCCCCTGTTTATCCGCACCGAAATACAAGGTTTGATGCGGATACGGAATTTCAATTCCAGCACGGTCAAAATAAATTTTCAACAGACGGTTATAGGCTCGACCAACCGCCCATTGCTTGCCAGGCAGAGTTTTTATCCGCACCCGAATATTCACCGCACTATCACCAAATGAAACCACGCCTTGAATATCGATATTGTCCAAAATCATATATTTGCAATCGCCTTCAATCAGTTCGGCAAAAGCTTCGCCCATCACCGCGATGGCGTGGTCAATATCTTCGTTGTAGCCGATACCGTATTCCTCGGTGTGATAAGCAAAATCGCGCATATAGTTAGACACAATCGTTACGCTGGAAAACGGTATCAGATGCGAAATCCCGTTGATGTCGCGGATAGTTATCGAGCGAATAGAAATCCGCTCCGCCCAACCAGAAATCCCATCGACCTTCACATAATCATTGGTGTTTATCGCATTTTCTAGCTGCAAAAAGATCCCCGTAATCACATCTTTCACCAAAGTCTGCGCCCCGAAACCGATAGCTAAACCGAGCACCCCAGCACCTGCAATCAACGGTCCGAGATTTATTCCGATTTCTGAAAGCACCATCACCAGCACAAATGCAACCATAAATATGTCGAATGCGTTGCGTGCCAAGGTTAAAAGCGTATGACGGCGAGCGGCTTGTTGATCTTGCATACCTTCCGTATTAAGCCGTGGCTCGATGATGGCGTAAAAAATTAGCCGCACCGCAACTGCCAGCGACAAAATAAAAATAATCCCGTTTAATTTCGCCATCAGCGTGCGACCGCCGAGCCTAAACCAGTGCATCACATCGGCAACTCCCCAAATTGCAAACAAACTTGCAATCACGGCGGCAATCACGGTAAAACGCAAAAGATGCATCAGAAGCGGAATGTAAGTGTTAATTTGGGCTGAAAGTAGCGGCATTTTGCGGATAGAGAATTTTTTATGAATTACCGTCGAAGCCGTGCTGGTCAGCAAATAGCCCGCAATCAGCACCAAAAACGAGAAAAATGTTCCGCGCAAAACCAGAGCCAATGCTTGTTTCTGACTAGTTTGCAAGGTGATGTACAGCAGCATCACAAAATACAAAAGCGCGGCATAAAGCCAAAAATACGCCACAAAGCGTAAGAAAAACCGCGTCATTCGATACGGGCTTTGATTTGCCATCTTCAAAATAGCCTGCCGCACCTTGCGCTGACGGGCAATCACCATTCTTACCGCATAAATAAATGTGCCAAGCGCAAGCAAGGACGATACCGCTTGCGATAAGGAATAACTGAAATGAAATTCCACCAAGGGCACAACAAATAAAAAGCCGTAAGTAACCAGACTCACCACTACCGCGAACCAGTCATACCAATATGCCGCGATTTTGTTTTCCGTCGGTAAGAGGCGCAGTCCGCTGTAATCGTGGCGTAGCAAAGCTCCCGCACAAACTTTGAGCATTGCAACAATGATGAAAGAATTCAAAAACAAAGCTGCTTGGGAGGTAAATTCCTGCTTGGGATCGGGCATATAAAGCGTGAGTGTGTAACCCGCAACCGATGCCAGAGCAATATTGACTAAATCTAGTGATACCGCGCAGCAAATAGCCAAAACTCGGCGCAATAAAGGCGGCAATTTTGCGCCTTCACGCGACCAGTTATCCAACTTCACAAAAAGCTTGCGCATCAATCGATTGACAAGTTTGAAGGCAAAAACAGTAGTAAAAATCACCGCCAACACATATCCCAAAGCCTGCCAAATATCCGACCATTGCAGAGATTTGATGCGGTAATCCTTGCCCGTAAAAATGCGAGTAATCGCCTGCCAACTTGCTTGCAGACGCTGCCAAATAGTGCCGCCGACTTTGCTCGCCAATGCCACAATTTTTTTCGGCACGGTCGCAGCGTGGCTAATTGCGACTTTGGTGTTTTCCGCAACTTTCTCGGTTACTTTTTCCAAGGGAGGCGGCACGGCAACGGCGGTGTTTTCTGTGTTTTCTGCCTTTTCTTCCTCTGATTTTTCTTCTTCCGCCTTATCCGTTTTTTCTTGTTGTTCTGCCTTCTGTTCTACTTTTTCCTGCGGTTTCTGTTCTTCTACTTTTTTCTGATTTTCTTGTTTCTTGTTCTGTGCTTTGTTATCAGTTTTCGGCTCTTGTTTTTCGTTATTTTTTACCGTCTCATCTTTTGCGTGATTTTGCTTTTCATCTTCTGGACGGATACGCGGTGGCGGAACATCTTCGCCGCGAGCACGAGCTTCATCAAGCGCAGCTTTTTCTTTTTCGCGTGATTTTTCCTGCAATTGCTCTAATGAGTTGAAATGCTTAGTTTCCGTTTCTGGATTAGTTACCGTCTCGTTTTTAGTCTCATTCGTAGCTGTTTTATCCGCGGTTTTATCGGTTTTTTCCGTGCTTTTTGCTGCGGTTTTATCCGTATTTTTCTTCGTATCCGCTTGCTTTTTATCTTTATCTTCTGTGCTTTCTAAATTTCTCAGTTGCTTAACCAAAGCCGCACGCTGTTTGGGATTTTCTAAAACATCGGCAAATTTCGACAAAGCCTGCTGTTCTTCCTTGCTCAAATTGTCGGCAAAGGAAAAATTAAAAATCAACAAGCAGGAGAAGAAAGCAAGGAGAAAACTAAAAAATTTCGCAACTAATTTGTTATTTCTACGCATAAATAAATACAAAAATTAACCGTTAAAACAAAGCCGACAATTCGGTCTAAAACTTCAAATAAAAAAGAGAACCGCCGCCGTAAAACAAAATACGGCGGCGATTTTTATCCAATCTCAGAATTTTTTCAAAATCAAAGCAAGCGCGAAATATCCCGAACCGCACCTTTATCCGCACTCGTTGCCAGCAAGGCATAAGCCTTCAAAGCATTCGAAACTTTACGCGGACGAGAAGCGGCTGGCTTCCAACCTTTTTTATCTTGCGCGCTACGGCGTTTTGCCAATTCCTCATCAGAAATAATCAAATTGATTGAACGCGCGGGAATATCAATTTCGATACGGTCGCCGTTTTCAATTAAACCGATTGCACCGCCTGCCGCGGCTTCTGGTGACGCGTGCCCAATCGAAAGCCCCGAAGTTCCGCCTGAAAAGCGTCCGTCGGTAAGTAGCGCACATTCTTTACCGAGCCCCATCGATTTCAAATAGCTGGTCGGATAAAGCATTTCCTGCATTCCAGGTCCGCCGCGCGGTCCTTCATAACGGATTATTACGACATTTCCCGCCTTAACTTTTCCGCCCAAAATTCCCGTAACCGCATCTTCCTGACTTTCGAAAACTACCGCCTCGCCCGCAAATTTGAGGATTTTTTCATCGACACCCGCTGTTTTAACTACGCAACCGTCTTCGGCAATGTTTCCGTATAAAACCGCTAAACCGCCCTCTTTCGAATATGCGTGTTCTAATGAGCGAATGCAGCCCTGCGCGCGGTCGGTATCGTTTTCCTGATAACGGCAAGATTGCGTAAATGCTTCTTTACTAATTTTTCCTGCCGCCGCCGCACGGTAATACTCACGGATTTCAGAGGTCGTATTGGGATTGATTAAATCGTATTTTTCTACCGCCTCGCCAAGATTTTTGCTATGAACGGTATGGCAATCGGTATTGAGTAAATCCGCCCGTGCAAGCTCCGCCAAGATATTCATTATTCCGCCCGCCCGATGCACATCTTCGATATGGAATTTCTGTGTATTCGGCGCAACCTTGCATAGCTGCGGAACTTTGCGGGAAAGCGCGTCAATATCCTTCATCGTGTAATTCACGCCTGCTTCCTGCGCTACCGCCAGCAAATGCAAAATCGTATTCGTCGAACCACCCATCGCAATATCAAGCGACATCGCATTTTCAAAAGCCGCAAAAGTCGCAATTGAACGCGGTAGAACACTTTCATCGCCATCGCGGTAGTAGCGTTCGGCAATTTCCACAATCGTCCGTGCTGCACGCAAAAATAATTCCCGACGGTCAGTGTGCGTCGCGACCAAAGTTCCGTTACCAGGCAAAGATAATCCCAAAGCTTCGGTTAAACAATTCATCGAATTCGCCGTAAACATTCCCGAGCAAGAACCGCAAGTCGGACAAGCTGCCCGTTCAAAATCCGCTACAACTTCATCAGAAATATTCGGATTTGCCGCATAAACCATCGCGTCAATCAAATCGAGTTTATGGTCGGAAGCCGCTGAAACGCCCGCCTCCATCGGTCCTCCTGATACAAAAACCGCTGGAATATTGAGCCGCATCGCTGCCATCAGCATTCCAGGCGTAACTTTGTCGCAGTTAGAAATACAAATCATCGCGTCAGCACAATGCGCATTGACGATATATTCAACGCTATCGGCAATGATGTCGCGGCTTGGCAGCGAATAAAGCATTCCATCGTGCCCCATCGCAATACCGTCATCAACCGCAATCGTGTTAAATTCTTTCGCAACCCCGCCAGCACGGTCAATTTCACGGCAAACAAGCTGCCCAACTTCCCGTAAATGAATGTGCCCAGGAACGAATTCCACAAAACTATTGACTACCGCAATAATCGGTTTTTTGAAGTCTTCGTCGCGCATTCCAGTTGCACGCCACAATGCCCGCGCCCCCGCCATATTCCGTCCCGCAGTCGAAGTTTGCGAACGAAGAGGAATTTTTCTGCTCATTGATGATTTCCTTAAAAAATTGAAGTTATCGAATTAGAAATTTATCGGCTGTAAAAGGATTTTTACCGCCGTCTGGAAAAAATATTAGCGATTTATTTTTTTGTAGAAAATAACCGTTCTTATTAGCAATCTTGAATATTCAAAAATGTATAGAAAAATTATTTACACCGCCATTTTTTCTGCCTTATTTTTAACCGCGTGCAGCTCAATAAATCCGCTTGGAAACGCAAAATCAGATGTCGAAAACACTAGCGATATTCCTGCCGATTGGCTCAATAAATATGCCGACCGTGCCCAAAAACATAAAAACGATTGGTGGCGCAACTTTGGCAATGCAAAACTAAATTCACTAATCGAAGAAGCTCTCGCAAATAATCAAGATTTAGCCGCCAGCGCAATCGCTTGGAAAAAAACCCGACTACAAATCGACTCCGCCGAACTCGATCAAAGCGTGAGTTTTAACGGTTCGATGAGCACCAGCGCATCTCGTAGATTTTCTGGCAACCAAAATTCACACAGCTTCGGTTCAGGACTTTCCGCTTCCTATCAACTCGACTTGTGGAATAAACTAGAAATTAGCACCCAAAACGCTATCTGGACGGCAAATGCAAGCGCCGAAGATTTGCTGGCAAGCAAACTCTCATTACAAGGCGAAGTCGCAAATGCCTACATCAAACTCGTCTATATCAACGAAAAATTACGCATCAACACCGAAAACTTAAAAACACAGGAACGGACTTATCAAATTGTCGCAAGCAAAGTGAAATACGGTAAAGCCAGCGAAGTCGATAGATTGAACGCCGAACAAAGCTTGGCAAGCCTAAAAAATTCCCGCACCGCACTCATCGCCGAAGAAAAACAAGCTCAAAACGCTCTCACCGTGCTTTTAGGCGGTGCTCCGAAAAAATTCGCAGTTGGCACGGCAAAACTCAACGATTTCAAAATCCCCAAAATTTCAGCCGAAATTCCAGCCGAACTTCTGCGCCAACGACCAGATTTACGCGCCGCGCAATACCGTCTGCAAAACGATTTAGCCACAATCGCTATCAACGAACGGGATTTTTATCCAGATTTATCGCTATCGGCATCCCTTTCCGCTGGCGGTTCGCTCTTGCGGGAAATTTTCCAAAATCCCGCCGCATCAATCGGCACATCAATAGCTCTACCATTTCTGCAATACCGCGAAAAAAATATCACCCTCAAATCAAGCAAATTGCAGTACGAAGCAGATTTAGCCAAATTCAGAAATACGCTCTACAAAGCATTCGCCGATGTTGAAGATGCACTTATTTCCCTACACGAACTTCGCCTCGAAACTCCGCAAGTTGAAACACGATTCAAAAATGCCAAGAAACTCGCGCAACTATCCGAAATTAGATATAAAGCAGGAAAAGATGCGCTATCAGATTTACTCTCGGCTCAACAAAATTTACGCAGCGTCGAACAGGAAATGCTCGATAACCGTTATCAGCACTTGACCCGCTCAATTCAGCTTTACCTCGCACTCGGCGGCGATGCCAAGGAATTACAAAATAATATTTTTGAAATAAATAAAACGGTAAGCGAGAAAAAATCAGAAAAATAAATTTATGAAGAAATGCAAAAAAACGACAATTTTTTTCCGAACTTTTATCTGGAAAAATAAGGGAAAACATAAAATTCAGATAAATCAAAAAAATAAGAAAAATTTCAAGGATAAAGACCTATGCAAAAAATCTTTTTAAGCCTCACAATCGCCACAGCTGCAATATTGCTTAACGGTTGTGCGCCAGTGGTTATCGGCGGAGCAGCAGCGGGAGTTTCCGTCGCAAATGACCGTCGTAGCGCAGGAACCGTCATCGACGACAAAACACTGCAATTAAATGTCTCAAACCGCCTACGAAGCGAATTCAATATCAAACAAAATAGTCATATAGTCGTAACCGCATACAACGGCGCAGTTTTACTTACGGGTGAAGCCGCCGATATGAGCGTCAAGCAACAAGCGGAATATGTAGCTGGTTCGGTTAATGGCGTGCGTAGAGTGTTCAATCACATCACCATCGGTCCACGCAGCTCCTTTTCTCACCGCGGATATGACACCAAACAAACCGCAAAAGTCAAAACCGCCCTGCTCGATGTCGCAATTCCTGGATTTAATCCACATCGCGTCAAAGTCGTTACCGAACACGGGGTTACATATTTAATGGGGATTGTTAGCGAGAATGAAGCAAACGCCGCTGTGTCAGTTGCACAAAAAGTTTCTGGCGTTGTCAGAGTTGTAAGCTTGTTCGAAATTAACAATTCAATAGGAAATTAGTGTTTATTACATTTGTTTATAATCGTCAGACTTTATTATCGAACATTTTAAGTTACGGAGAGTTTTATGGATAACAGTATTATTGTTACTCATCTGAATAATTTGCAAAGACAATTTGGAGAAATCAAAGCCATCAGTCTTTACTATGTAGATGGCGTGCTCATTGCATCTACCTTCCCAGATTCTTCACCAATCGATGAAATCGGAGCGGTTTCTTCTGCTTTCGGTGCTATTTCTCGCCGCGCTGGCAAATTATTCGAAGTTGGAAATATCGGTTACACACAATTATTCACTGACAACGGAGTAATTATAATTGCCGACATAAACAATGAAGCAATAGCAGTTATCCAAGCTGATGCAAAATTGAACGCAAATGCATTAAGACCAGAACTTCGTCGTGCTGCACTTGCAATCCTCAATCAATTAGATTAAGGAGTTCGTTACAGTGGAAAATCTTACCGACAACGACTTAACAACGAGCTCAATTCCCAACATTAAGCCAGTTGAACATGTCAAATTGACACATTATGACGGGAAATTGCGCGAAGTTTCTGTTATAGACGATGAATTCCCATATCCAGAAGGTGAGTTGATTATCTCTCGCACCGATATCAACGGAATTATTACTCACACTAACCGTGCATTTGTAATACTTTCTGGTTATTCCAAAGAAGAACTTATCGGACAACCGCATTACATTCTCCGCCACCCTTCTATGCCGCGTGCTGCGTTTAAAGATTTATGGGATACGGTTTTGAGCGGTAGAAAATGGAATGGTTATGTAAAAAATCTGCGTAAAAACGGTCAGTTTTATTGGGTTTATGCAACGATTGTTCCAAATTTCGACCAAAATAAACGAATTAAAGGCTTTACTTCCGTCCGCCGCCAACCGCCAAGAGAAAAAATCAACTATTGCACCAAGCTGTATAAAGAAATGCTAGCGAAGGAGAAATTATGAGCGATTACAATTTTTTGGTTGCCCCAGATTTTGCTGCTGCGCACATTACTGCTTGGTATCAATTCAATCATTTATTGCAAAAATTGACGGGCGAAGCAATTCATCTGCATATTGCTAGTGATTTTGATGATTACTATCAACATTTGACTAAACAACCGTCCTTGGTTTATGCAGGTCCTTTCGATACCGTTCAGTTATATCGCAAATTTTCTTATCAACCGCTTTTGCGTCCGACTTTCGTATCTGATGAAGTTACGATTTTTGCTAATAAAAACGCGGCTATTTCCCATATAAATCAAGTAGATAGCAGTTTTACAATTGCTTGTATGCGTGATTATTATGTTGAGAGAATTTCACTTATTTTGATGGAACCGTCAAATTTAGGCAAAAAAGATATCAACTGGAATAGTCTTGATTATGTACAAACGATAATCCGTCAAGTTTATAACGACCGTTCGGTGCTTGGTTGTATTCGTTCGAATATTTTCAATGAACTTGCTCCTAATCTTAAAGATCATTTTGAACCGATTATCAAAAGTTCGCTTTATGTTCTTTTCCACACATTACTTTGCTCTCCTGCTTGCGAACAATTGCACGCATCAATTCAAAGTAAAGTAAACATGCTTAATTCATTTACCGATGTTATAAGTGATTTAGGCGTGCCGCGTGGCTTCAAGGTTATGAACAATGTTCATGCAAATTTCTTCTGCGATATGATGGATACGCTAAATTAAAATTTCCGTCCTATTCATATTCAATAGAAAAATGCCTGTATATTCTGCAGGCATTTTTTGTAAGCAGTGTTTCATAACAATTTCACCACCATTAGTACCTTGAATTATAAGGTGTTTTTATGTTTTTATATCACGGCAGTAATGTGGCGGTTAAAAATCCGCAATTACTCAAAATCTATCGAGCGTTGGATTTTGGGAGTGGTTTTTATACGACCAGTGATATAAATCAAGCCCAAAAATGGGCGGAACGAACTGCGTTAAGATTACAACAAAAACAATCGTTTGTAACGGTTTATGAAGTTGATGAGCAGAAAATGAATGAACTTCGTTTTTTGCAATTTGATACGCCCAATCTCGAATGGTTGCATTTTGTGGTGCAAAATAGAACAGGGCAATCAAGAGAAGATAAATGGGATATTGTCAAAGGTCCTGTGGCTGATGACCAAACTATTGTCGTGATTGATTTATATATTGACGGTATGTTTAGCGAAGAAGACGCAATCAATCGCTTGTTACCGCAAAAATTAAAAGACCAATATACTTTCAAAACGAATAGAGCAATCGATTTACTGTATTGCGTTGAGGTACTGTTGTATGAATAAAATATCTCATTTTGTTTTGGATTATTATAATAAGTCGGTCGTGAGCGAAATTATGAAAAAATATGCTATGAACGAAATGGAAGCGGCAAATGCGTTTTTAACCTCACAGACTCACGCAATGTTGGAAAATGCGGATATGGCAATGTGGGAATTTTCGGCTTATGCGATTTTGGATATTTGGGAAAGTGAACAAATTACAGGCGACCCAAGAAATTCGATACATTTGCGGAGCGAATTATGAGTAAAGAAATGGCGTTTTTTTTGTTTTTAATCGAACGATATGCAGAACAATACAATCGCCCCACTGGTGAAGTGTGGCAAGAATGGACGGAAAAAGGAATTTTGCAAAAAATTTATAACAATTATTTTCAATATCACCAAGAACGCTTGCAAAACGCTTTTGATGATATTAACGCTTTGCTTAAAACAGGAAAACATTTGGTTTATGCATGAATGAATTTTTATAGATTACCGTATTTTTGCTATCTTGTGTTTCAACTTTAGCTTTGGCGGTTATATAGTTATTACGCATAAAAGTAACAAAATATGGTGCAATATTTTTTTCAACTCAATTGGAGCGTAAATTTATGGCATACAATGTTAAATTTAAGGAAAAATCAAGAGCAGCAAGGCTTTCCCCCCCCCTTAATAATAATTATTATCAATTAACCTCTTTTCATTTGGGCAAGCTAAACCTCCTGCTATCAATAATACTCTTTACTGTTGCAATGCCTGCTAATGCGGAATACACAGAACAAGAACAACAAACAGCCGATGCACTTCTTTCTAAATTACAAGAATATAATGAAAATGCAAACGCAGGAAGTTTGCTCTATATCATTGACGAACGCTTGCAAAGCGAAGGCTTCTTAAAAAACGATGAAAATAATTCATATGTCAAGTCAAATGATTTGTTGTGCAAGGAACATAGTGGTTCTTTTAAGTGCGGTCTATGGCAGTCGTTTCCAGCTGGTAGCAAAAGTTCTGTTGTAGGTATCTCTAACAATATAATTGGTAGTAACTCTGCAGCGGTTGGTTTTGAAAATACTGTAAATGGGCATGAGGCAAGCGCATTTGGAAGTAATAATACTGTAAATGGGCATGAGGCAAGCGCATTTGGTATTTATAACACCGCAAAAATACAAAAATCCAGCGCATTTGGTTATGACAACCGTGCATCACAACAATATTCATCGGCATTTGGAGCAGAAAATAGAGCATCTGGTCAGTTTTCATCAGCGTTTGGTTATGACAACACTACAAAAAACACACAAGCAAATGCATTTGGTAGCCAAAACACCGCCAAGGGAGAATATTCTGCTGCCGTAGGTTATAACAACACCGCGCATAACAATAGTTCATACGCATTCGGTGCTAACAATAACACCTATGCTGATAATTCATCCGCATTTGGTTTGCAAAATACTACTAGTGGTTTAACATCAAGTGCTTTTGGTTCTTATAACAACGCCAAGGGCGAAAGGTCATCTGCATTTGGTTATAGCAATGAAGCAAGTAAAGAAAGCTCATCTGCATTCGGTTATCAAAATACTGCAACTGGGAATAGTGCATCTGCCTTCGGTTATAAGAACAAAGTATCTTCTGACTACTCATCTGCATTCGGGTATAACAATACGATAGATACTCGTGAAGCAGTAGCAGTTGGTATGGATAACACTGCAAGTGCTCGCTATTCATCGGTATTTGGTGTAAATAGCAAAGCTCTTGTTGATTATGGTACTGCCATAGGTTATAAATCCTACGCTGATCGCCCCGCAGATGTTCGAGGTTATTCACCTGCCAAAGATGATGTCTCAACAGAAAACAATTACATATGGAAAGCAACTTCGGCAGCATTAGCAATCGGCGACACTCACGATACAAACAAGATTACTCGTCAAATCACAGGTGTTGCGGCTGGTAGTGAAGATACTGACGCGGTGAATGTGGCACAGTTAAAAGAAGCGGTTAAAAGTGGTGCTAATTTCTCACCGATTAAGGTTTCAGATGATTCTGGTACTGATTTTACCGTAGATAGTGCAGGCAGCCTGACAATTGCAGGTGGCAGTAATATCAACACAACTGCTGATAATAGTAACACATTAACGGTATCGCTAAATAACAATGTTGATTTAGGCAGTTCAGGCAGCTTACAAGTTGGTGATACAACAATTAACAACAACGGCAAAATTACAGGCTTAACCGCAGGTTCGGCTGCTGGTGAAGCGGTGGAATATAGTCAACTTTCAGAATTGCAAACGAAGATTGCAACACTTAATACAGCAATTCAAAATAACGGTAGTTATTTTCCATTTACCATTAAAGATAATTCAGGCAATGACTTTAAAGTCGCCAGTGGTGGTACGGTGAATATTGAAGGTAGTGGCATCATTACAACCAAAGCAGATAATGGTACACTTACCATTAGTGCGGATTTGTCGGATTACGCAACCGAGCAATTTGTAACAGGTCAAGGCTATCAAACTTCTAATCAAGTTAATACAGCAATTACCAATCGTTTGAACGGTTATGCCACTCAAACATGGGTGCAACAACAAGGTTATCTAACCTCTACTGACAAAGCCGATTTACAACAACAAATTGCTGATAATGCAGTAGATTTAACCGATTACGCCAAAACGGCTGATGTGAATAATACGCTTAGACAATACAGCACAACTTCGCAAACGCAAAAATGGGTGCAAGACCAAGGTTATTTGACGGCTGATGATAGAGCGGAATTAGAAGCCAAAATCAAGGCAGGCAACATCGACTTATCCGATTATGCCAAAACCGAAGATGTTGATAACAAACTTACTGAATACACCAAAACTGCCGATTTGGGCAATGTTATTGCCGATGAAACCGCTAAATTAGGCTTGGTTAATCAACAAGATTTGGATAATCAACTGAATGATTATGCCACTATCGCCAAAGTGGAAGCCGATTATCTAAAAAAAGCCGAGTTAAGCGGTGCGATTGAAGATAAAGCCAAAGACATGGAATTAGTGGATCAAACTTCGTTAAATGATCAGTTGAAAAACCTGCAACTACAAAGTGGTAACTATGTTCCGATTTCGGTGGGCGGTGATACTGGCGAATTTGAAATTCCTAACGGTGGCAGAGCAAATTTTGTTGGCGATGGCACGAATATCAGCACAGTAGCAGACGGTGATACCGTAACTATTAACTTGAATAAAGATATTCAAATCGATAGTGTGAATGCAGGTGGTACAGTGGTTAATCAAGACGGCGTTGCGTTAAATTCTGGCGTTGCTCTTACCAATCAAGGTTTGAATAACGGCGGACAAGTGATTAGCAATGTCGCTCCAGGTGTGCGTCCAACTGATGCGGTGAATGTAGGGCAATTGAATAGCGCAATGGCTTCTATGAGCGGTCAATTGTCTTCTCGGATTGAGACCGTCGATAAAAACGCCAATGCTGGAACGGCTTCCGCATTAGCAGCCAGCACAATGCCCGTTGCAAATGCTCCTGGTGAAGCAATGATGGGATTTACTGGCGGCACTTACCGTGGACAACAAGGTTATGCAATCGGTTATTCACAAAACTCACAAAGCGGTCGCATCGTATTCCGAGCCACTGGTTCAGGTAATTCCAAAGGACATTACGGAGCTTCTGTAGGTGTCGGTGTGAAATTGTGGTAGAGGATATCGTATATAATTATTTTTATATTTATATTTACTAAAAAAAATCGCCATCTTTTGGCGGTTTTTTTTACTGTTATTTTATCCACACCGCGTAATTATTTTTGATAGTTCAATATTATTAAAAACGCATAGAAATATAAATATATAAGATACAGTATATTTTTTTCGCAACATTGAAATAGGTTAAAGCATGAAAGAATTAAAACGCACAGCAGAAAAAAACAACGGTCGTTACTATACACCGAGCGATATGGTGTGTTTTATTTTAGATACGGCGAATTATTGTGGTAACAATATATTGCAAAAACACATTATTGATAACAGTTGCGGAGACGGTGCATTTTTATGCGAAATTGTTCGCCGTTATTGTGAAACTGCATTAAAAAAAGGATACAGTACACAACAATTAAAAAACGATTTAGAACACTATATTCACGGCATAGAAATTGAAAAAACTGAATATCAAAAATGTATTGATAATTTGAATAAAATTACAGAATTATCAAGTATTTATAATATTGAATGGGATATAAAAAATAGAGATACCTTAACGGTTCAAGATTATAATGGCAAAATGGATTTTGTGGTTGGAAATCCGCCGTATGTACGAGTGCATAATTTATTAGATTATTCAGCAGTTAAACAATTTTATTTATCACAACAAGGAATGACTGATTTATATATTGTATTTTATGAAATTGGTATCAATATGCTTAATAAAACAGGCGTGTTGTGTTATATCAATCCGTCATCTTTATTTAATAGTTTAGCCGCAAAATTATTAAGAAAAAACCTTATTCAAAATCAATTACTCAAAAAAGTCATTGATTTAAAACACAAACAAATATTTAATGCAACCACTTATACTGCTATTATTTTATTAACGCGAGAAAATAATAAATATATAGAATATACTAATTTTGAAAATCAACAAACAGAAAAATTAAATTATAATGAATTTTATATTGATGAAAATTTTTATTTTTCTAATAAGAATAACTTAAAAAAAATAAAAAATATTTTTTTCAGGCAGCCTGAAAAAAATATTATCGATGTTAAAAATGGTTTTGCCACACTATGCGATAACTTTTTTATCGGACAATTTGATTTTGAAGAATACACTATTCCTGTAATTAAATCTTCAACAGGAACAATGACTAAATGTTTTTATCCGTATGATAAAACAGGCAAATATATTCCATTTGATGAACTAATTAAAGTACCAAAAATTAAAAACTATTATTTTGAAAACGAAGAAAGATTAAAATCTCGCAGTTTAGAAAATAAAAACATTTGGCATGTTTTTGGGCGTTCGCAAGGAATATTGGATACTTGGAAAAATAAATACGCCATAAATGCTTTAATTCGCAATATAGATGATATAAAATTAACTCCCTGCCCAGCAGGAACAGGCAGTTATAGCGGTTTATATATTTTAACTGAATTATCTTTCAATGAATTAAAACGAATTTTATTTCAACAAGAATTTGTGGATTATATTCAATCATTGGGTAAATATAAACAAGGCGGATATTACACATTTTCATCAAAAGACTTGTTAAAATATTTGGATTATAAAATTGTTGGAGACAATAATGGACAATCAGACCTTTTTGAATGTGCTTAAACAATCTTTTTTAACTTATTTACAAACTCATGCTCGTAGCAATGAAAAATTAAAAATATTGCACGGCAAAATTGCACAGGATATTGATAACAGAATTAAAATATTAAATAAAACAAATTATTCTATATCTGCATTAGGTTTTCAAAATGGGAAAGAAGAAAAAATACAAGGTAGATATATTGAAAAAATGGTTGATATAACCATTAAAAACAACTATCAAGCAATAGCAGGAATAGCGGTTAAATTCGTAATGAGTAATTATTTTCAAAATTCTAATAATTATTTTGAAAATATGTTAGGCGAAACTTCAAATATTCGCTGTAATCAAAAATTATATTTTCAAATTTTAATTATTCCTGAAAAATTACCATATTTTGATAATAATGGAAAAATAACTAAATGGGAAATAATTGATAAACACCATTTAAAAAAATATATTAAATTATCGCAAGATGATAAAAAACAATTTTTTCATACACCTGATAAAACATTACTGTGTATTATCAATATTTCTGAACCCAAAATAGAAATAAAAACCAAACAAGATTATATTAACTATTATTTGCATAATGATTCTTCCATTCAATTATCAAATAAGCAGTTTAACTTTGATAATGCGGTTATTTTTAATGATTACGAAAAATTTATCAATAAAGTTGTGTTTTCTATATTAAGTATTTAATGTGCAGCATAAATGAACATAGTTTTTTACAACCATTTAGCACTCACAAATCAAAATCTAATCCTTCGACATCAACTTCACTATCAATCTGCCCGATTAAATAAGAGCTTAATTCCACTTCTTGCGGAGCAACTTGCACATTATCCGAAGATAGATGCGCATTAATCCAAGGAATTGGATTCTGTGTACTTTTCGGAAACGGTGGATTTAATCCAACTGCTTGCATTCTTAAATTTGTAATGTACTCAACATATTGACAAAGAATATCTTTATTCAAACCAATTGTCGAACCGTCCTTGAATAAATATGCTGCCCATTCTTTTTCCTGATTGACCGCAGTTAAAAATATTTGATATGCTTCTTCTTCACACTCTTTAGCGACGATTGCCATTTCTGGATCATCTTTTCCATCGCGCATAAGGTTAATCATATGCTGTGTTCCAGTTAAATGCAGTTGTTCATCACGGGCAATCAAGCGAATAATTTTTGCATTACCTTCCATCAATTCCCGTTCCGCAAATGAAAAAGAACATGCAAAAGAAACATAAAATCTAATAGCTTCCAAAACATTAACACACATCAGGCAAAGATAAATTTTCTTCTTTAATTCATGTTTTATTATAGAAAGCGGTCTACCGTTGCATGTATAATTACCTTCACCGTAGAGTAAATAATGCTGAGAATATTCAATAACATCATCATAATAACGAGCAATATCATTAGCACGACGACGGATATATTCATTTTCAACAATATCATCAAAAACAATACCAGGGTCATTGACAATATTACGGATTATATGTGTATATGAACGAGAATGAATTGTTTCCGAAAAAGACCATGTTTCAATCCAAGTTTCTAATTCAGGAATAGAAACCAATGGCAAAAACGCTACATTCGGACTTCTACCCTGAATTGAATCCAGCAAAGTTTGATATTTCAAATTGCTGATAAAAATATGCTTTTCATGCTCGGGTAAATTAGCAAAATCAATACGGTCTTGAGCAATATCAATTTCCTCTGGTCGCCAAAAAAATGACAATTGCTTTTCAATGAGTTTTTCAAAAATCGGATATTTTTGCTGGTCATAACGGGCAACATTTACGGGTTGTCCCAAAAACATCGGTTCTTTAAGTTGGTTATTTTTAATTTGTGAAAAAGTTGAATAATTTTGCATCGCCATTTTTTATACTCCTGATTTCTAAATAAGAATAATTATTATATAACATAATAAAAGAAAAATAAAGCGGGCTAATCCCGCTCTATTCACATCAAATCTTACAAGCCCCACCAGCACAATCATCAGTTTGTGCATCCGTTGCACCATCTCTCGTATTGTGATAGTAAAGAGTTTTAATACCTAGCTTATATGCATAAAGTAGATCCTTCAAAAGTTGCTGCATCGGCACTTTCGAATTTGCGAATTTCGCAGGATCGTAACTCGTGTTTGCAGAAATCGACTGATCTACGAACTTTTGCATAACCGCAACTAATTCAAGATAACCTTTATTATCAGGAAAATCCCAGAGTAGTTCATATTGCACTTTACCAAGTTGAGGCACTACTTGCTTCAAAATACCATCTTTTGATGCTTTAATTGAGACTAGACCTCTTGGAGGTTCAATTCCGTTGGTGGAGTTAGAAATCTGACTCGAAGTTTCAGATGGCATTAAACTTGTTAAAGTTGAATTTCTCAGTCCATATTTTTTAATATCCTCTCTAAGCGTTGTCCAGTCATAATGCAATTTTTCAGGACAAATATCATCAACATCTTTCTTATAAGTATCAATCGGTAAAATTCCCAATGAATATTTAGTCTCATTAAATTTAGGACAGGGGCTAAATTCTCTTGCTAACTTATTACTTGCTTTAAGTGCATAATATTGCAATGCTTCAAAGGTTTCGTGAGTTAATTTTAGACCCGACCCGTCAGAATATTTACATTTATTTTTAGCTAAATAATAAGCATAATTTATAACTCCAATACCTAAGCTACGTCTAGACTTAGCAGAATTCTCAGCAGCTTTAACGGGATAATCTTGATAATCTAAAAGAGCATCTAATGCACGAACTATAAGTTCTACGGGTTCTTCTAGATCTTCTAATTTGTTAATTAAGCCTAAATTAACCGCAGATAAAGTGCATAAAGCAATCTCACCTTCTGGATCATTTATATCTTCAAGAGGTTTAGTTGGTAAAGTAATCTCCATACAGAGATTGGATTGTCTGATTGGTGCAAGTTCCGAAATAAACGGAGAATGCTCATTGCAGTGATCCACATTCTGAATATAGATTCGACCAGTTCCTGCACGTTCTTGCATCAAAAGTGAAAATAAATCTACCGCAGGAACTGATTTCTTACGGATAGTTTCATCTTGCTCATATTTAAGATATAACCGTTCAAATTCTTCCTGATTTGCAAAAAATGCTTCATATAACCCTGGAACATCATTCGGACTAAACAAGGTGATATTTTGCTTTTTAAGAAGTCTTTGATACATCAACTTGTTAAGTTGCACCCCGTAGTCAAGATGTCTAACACGGTTATCTTCCACACCGCGATTATTCTTTAAGACTAAAAGATTTTCAACTTCTAGATGCCAGAACGGATAAAATAATGTGGCAGCCCCACCTCTAACCCCTCCTTGACTGCAACATTTAACCGCAGTTTGGAAGTGTTTATAAAAAGGTATACAACCCGTGTGTCTCGCTTCTCCGCCTCGGATTTTTGAACCCTCAGCACGTATTCTTCCAGCATTAACACCGATACCTGCTCTTTGACTTACATATCTAACAATTGCTGAGCTAGTTGCATTTATCGAATCTAGACTATCTCCACACTCGATTAAAACGCAAGATGAGAATTGCCGAGACGGTGTTCTCACCCCTGCCATAATCGGTGTTGGTAAGGAGATTCTAAATGTCGAAACTGCATCATAAAATCTTCGAACATAATCTAGTCTAGTTTCACTTGGATAATCTGCAAAGAGACACATTCCTACTAAAACATACAAAAATTGCGGAGTTTCGTATACTCTTTTAGTGGTTCTATCTTGAACTAAATATTTACCTTCGAGCTGTTTAACCGCTACATAACTGAAATTTAAGTCTCGTTCATGGTCGATAAATTTATCAATTAAACCACACTCTTCCTTGGTGTATTTTTGCACTATTTGCTTATCATATTTACCATCTTGTGTCAGTTTTATCAGATGTTCATACAAAGAAGGAGGATTATATTGACCGTATGCAATTTTTCTTAAATGAAACATTAAAAGTCTTGCTGCCATATACTGATAATCGGGACTTTCTTCACTGATTAAATCAGCAGCACTTTTAATCAAAGTTTCCTGAATATCCTCGGTAGATATACCATCATAAAATTGTATATGCGCTTTAAGTTCAACCTGACTTACTGATACATTATCCAGACCTTCGGCTGCCCAAGTAACAACTTTATGAATTTTATCTAGATTGATGTTTTCTCTACGACCGTCGCGTTTGGCAACTGCGATTTCTTCCGAACTGACCATAACTACTCCGCACAAGCAAAATTATTAAAACAACGACTCGAATAATGATGCTAAAAATCCTAATTTCAAGCCTGATACCCTAACATTGCAAGATGATTCAATAATATTTTTTCGATTTTTTCCTAAAATATAACGACAAATAAATTCAACCCTCTACCCATTTTTTTATAAACCTCTCTGCCCATTTTCGAGCAAGTTCTATTGTAGAAATTTGATAAAATTCAGCCACTTTTACCATCTGCATTCCAACTAATCCACAAGGGTTAATTCGACTAAACGGTTCTAAATCAAGATTATTATTTATCGCTATACCGTGATATGAATAGCCCCGCGAAATTTTTAACCCTAGTGATGCAATTTTTCTACCATCTTCTATATAAACTCCTGGGGCATCAGGTCGAGATTTAGCTTTAATACCAAATTCCGCTAGTAATTCAATCGTAGTATTTTCCAGTAAAGAAACTAATGGACGAATGCCAATATCACGGCTTTTTATATCCAACAAGAGATAAATTACCGCCTGCCCCTCTCCGTGATAAGTAACCTGCCCTCCTCGGTCAATTTGAATAACGGGAATATCACCCGTATTTAATAAATGCTCTGCTTTTCCCGCTATCCCTTGAGTAAAAATACTCTTATGCTCCAAAAGCCATAATTCATCCGCATCAAAAGGAGTTCTATTTTTAACAAAATCCTTCATTTTTTGGAAAATTTCCAAATACTCACAAAGACCAAATTCGCGAATTATTACTTTATTTTTTTCCGACATTTTTTACAGTGCCATTAAAACCGTTTTCGCAGCAGTAATTGCCCGATAAACGCTATCTAATTCTTCTTGATTATTGAAATTTGCGGTAATTGTGATTGCCAGATAATTTTGATTACGACTTAACTGCTCGGAATAATCTTTTCTTGCTTTTTCAGGAATGTGCTTATTGATGATTTCCATAATCTCCTGCTGAAATTCAATCGTATTTTTACCCGTTATTTTTATCGGAAAATCGCAGGGAAATTCCAACAAACTTTCTCTACTCTCATTCGGCATTTTTTATATCCTTATCGGTATTTTTATTATTATTTTCCGCTGAATTATTAGCTTTATTTTCCAGCTCTTTATCTTTATTTTCTACACTATCAGCAGTTTTATTTTTAGCTATTTTCTTTAAAGCCAGACTGTGTCGCCATCTTTTTATCATTCCTCCTTCTGCTAATTCATTTGCCGTAAAAGCAGGGACTTCGGCATAAATTTTCACCCCATCGCTAATTTTGATTAACCCTACTTTGCTATTTTTTTCCAATGGAGCAATAATCGGTTCAGGAATATCAAGCACGATTTTCGATTTATCCGCAATTGCACGGTTTAAGCGTATCGTTATATCTTCTGCCGCCACAATCCCGATATTATCTTGCTGTGCTTTATATGCTTGCACAACGCCGACCTGCTCGCCTTTTTTCAAAAAAGTCGTAATTTGAAATTCTTCGAAACCCTCGTCTAATAAATATTGCGCAGCCTGATAACGATTTTCCTCCTGTTCTGCCCCCATCACTACCGCAACCAAGCGTGAGCCATCGCGTTTTTCGCTCGCCGATAAACAATATCCCGCAGCATCGGTGTAGCCCGTTTTTATTCCATCAATCTGGCTATTTTTCCACAATAAACGGTTACGATTTGTGCGTTTTTCGCCGTGCCACACAAACTCTTTTTCGCCGTAATATTGGTAAAAATCAGGAAATTCCCGCACAATCGCCGCCGATAACAGGGCAATATCTTTTGCCGAAGAATAATGTTCTGGGTTCGGCAAACCGTTGCTATTGACAAAATGAGTATTTTTCATTTGCAGTCTTGCTGCTTCATTATTCATCTCTTCGACGAATTTTTCCACATTACCGCCACCCAAATATTCCGCCAAAGTATAGGCTGAATCATTCCCTGAAAGGATTATAGTTCCCCGTAATAAATCCTCTAACCGCACTTTTTCACCTTTCTTCAAGCGCATTTTGGAACCTTCTTCCTTCAATGCTCTTTCTGAAATTTGAATTTCCGTATCTAATGAAACTTGATTAGTTTTTATTTTCTTAAAAGTCAAATATGCGGTCATTAGTTTGGTCAAACTCGCAGGCGGCAGTTTTTCATCGGAGTTATATTCCAGCAAAAGCTGATTTTTATCCGCATCTAGCAAAACATAAGCTTTTAATTTCGGTAAATTTGAATGAATTTTATCTTCTAGCGTCTGATTTATTTCTCCACCGTTCGGTAAATTTTCTTCTACCTCTGCGGCTTTATTTTTCACCTCTTCTGCTTGTAGAGAAGATAATTCGATAGCAGAATTTTGCGCAAAAATCGTTTGAGTAAAAATAAAAAAAGCTACACTGATTAGATGTTTTTTAGACACTGTATTTATTACCTTATACTTAATAATATGCTTATTATTCCCAATCCTTTTCAGGCACAGGCGGAAGCATTCTTTTATGCACCGAACGGTTATGCCAGAAATCGATTCTTTCTTTTGCCGTATCGGATACTTTCTCGCCGCGCAAAAATGCATCGATTTCTTGATATGACAATCCCATTTCGTCCTCATCGGTTTGTCCCTGCCAAAGTCCTGCAGAAGGTGCTTTTTCGATAATTTTATTATTCACTCCAAGATATTGTGCAAGCTCCCGAACTTGTTCTTTACGAAGTTTAGCTAACGGAAAACAATCTGCCGCACCGTCGCCGAATTTAGTGAAATATCCCGTGTGATATTCCGCCAAATTATCCGTTCCGACCACAACCGCTTCGTTAGCTTGCGCGAGAGTAAATAGTGAAACCATTCGAAGCCGCGCCATTAAATTGCCGTATAAAACTTGTTCGCGCTCAAATTTTGCGGGCAATTCTGGTTTAATTTCTTGCATTACCGTCTTAAACATCGGCGCGATAGAAATTTCCCGATATTGAAAACCGCAATCTTCGAAAACCTGCCTAGCATCAGAAATATCAGAACTGCTGCTTACTTCCGCTGGTAGCGTGTATGCAAAAACTTCCCGTCCTGTTTTTTGCAACAAATGCGCACATACTGCCGAATCAATCCCGCCGCTAATTCCCAAAACATAAGCATCTTTTTTATAAAGATTTTGGCGGAGTTCTTCCAGCCAGCGGAGTAAATAATCTACATATTCACCAGCAGTCATATTTAATCCTTCAAATGTGGTGATTTTTCATTGAGCATTTTCTGCTTCAAATTCCATAATTTTTCTGATAAATCGACATAGTAGCTATGCGGATTTTTGAGTCGTTTTACTTCTAACCAAAAACCTTGCAAGCTTTCCTTGCAATAATTTTGAATTTGCGACAGAGATGGCATTCTTTCTACCGTCTCACCGTCTTTGAATACCAAATTGAGCATTGCTTCCGCACGGAAACCGCTGACCGTTTTTCGCTTCCACGGTGCATTTGGGTCGAATAAAACATAACCGTCACTTGGTTTTTCTTCATCACGCAAGGTAACAACATCGGCAAGTGCCATATTTCCTTCGTCGAAAAGCCGCCAAACTTGCTTAAATCCAGGTGTGGTCGTTTTTACCGTGTTTTCGCTGATTTTGATTTTCGGTAACACTTTGCCGTCTTTTTCGAGGCTAACAATCTTATAAACACCGCCGAATACAGGATCGGTTTTCGCGGTAATCAATCTTTCACCGATACCGAAACCGTCAATCACCGCGCCCTGACTGATTAAATCCTTAATCAAAAATTCATCAAGACTGTTGCTTACCATAATTTGGCAATCTTTCATATCTGCATCGTCGAGCTTTTTACGCACAACACGGCTTAAATATGACAAGTCGCCTGAATCAATCCGCACCGCCTTTAATCTTTTCCCTAACGGTTGTAATACATCTGTATGTGTTTTTATAGCGTTTGGAATACCGCTATTGAGAACATCGTAAGTATCGATTAGTAAGACACAATTATCGGGATAGCAGCGCGCATATGTTGCAAAAGCTTCCGCTTCCGTATCAAAACTCTGCACGAAAGAATGCGCCATCGTGCCGACTGCTGGAATTCCGAAGCGTTTTTCTGCCTCGACATTTGCCGTTGCCACCGCTCCACCGATGAATGCGGCTCTTGCTCCGTAAAGTGCAGCATCACCGCCGTGCGCGCGACGCGAACCGAATTCGCTTACTGCCCGTTTGCCAGCTTGCGCGCAAATGCGAGAAGACTTTGTTGCCACCAAAGATTGATGGTTGAGCGTCATCAATAAATATGTCTCTAAAAGTTGGCAGTCAATTAACGGCGCACGGACGCTAACTACTGGCTCGTTCGGGAAAATAATCGCGCCTTCGGGAAAGGAATAAATCTCACCGCGAAAACGAAAATCCGCTAAATAACGGAGAAATTCCTCCGACAAACCGCCTTTTTTCCGTAAAAATTCAATTTGTTCGGCATCAAAATGCAGATTACGGACAAAATCCAAAAAAGTTTCCAATCCTGCAAATACCGCATATCCACCACGGTCAGGCACACGACGGAAGTAATAATCAAAAACTGCCCATTCCTGCGTGCGACCTTGCCGTAAATAAGCATCCGACATCGAAAGTTCATAAAAATCAAGCATCAAAGATGGATTTTCCAGCGACATTTGCTTCTCCTGAAAATTATTTTTAGATTATTTTTTATCCGTATTCACCGCGGCATCAATTGCACCAGCAATCCGTGATTTTTTCCCAGCTGGTTTATTTTCCGTATTAGCGGTCGCAGCATTTTGGGAGACGGGATTTGCGCTAGCGGTAGTTGTATTTTTGGCTTCAACATCAATCACCGTGGAATTATTCGGTTGAGCTGACATCGCCATGGCTTGCTCAATAATCGAATCCGCTGAAATCGTCCCAAAGAATTTCGCCGAAATTTTGCGACGGATAGTCGGATTAAGCATCAACGCACCAAAAATATCACTCAAAAATCCAGGAACGGCAAAAGCAATCGGAATAAAAGCATTGGCGATTTGATCTTTCATCGCATTTTGCGGATCTTTGGCAAGGCGAGCTTCGAATGTTTTCTTCTGCCATTGCATCAATAAAAATGCAGCAACAACTCCTAAAACGAATAGTCCCAAAACTATCCACCAACCGATAAGTTTTGCGACAAAAATTGTCGTGATAATTTCCAAAATCAACCAAATGATAAAAATTCCTGCTAATGGCATAAATAGCTCCGATAAATAAAAAAAATAACGGCTCATTGTTCAAACCGTTCAAAAATTTCGCTGTCCAAATTAAGCAATTACAGACGCAAGCGTCAGTAATTTTTAAGCGGCGGCACTAAAAACTCCGCTATTATGCCAGCTCATTTTGCTAGACAAATAACGAAAATCATTAGGAAACTTTTTAATTATGGATTGGAAAAACGCTCGCCGTAGTGCAAATGTTAGCGACCGCCGCGGCGGTGGAAAAGCTCCACTAGGAATTATCGGGACAATAATTGTCATCATCGGCGTAATTTTCGGACAAGATGTCGGAACAATGCTCGGTTTAGTCGAAACTGGCGCACAATTTGTCGGACAATCAAATACACAACAAACACAAAATCCCACTAACGATGAACAATCGGATTTTATCCGCGTCGTTTTAGGAGCAAATGAAGATTTATGGCAGGCGCAATTTCAAAAATACGGATTGAAATTCCGCCCCGCACAGTTAGTTTTATTTAGCAATCGAGTGCAATCAGCTTGCGGTGCAGCAGGTGCAGAAGTCGGACCTTTTTATTGCTCTGCCGATGAAAAAATTTATGTTGATTTGAACTTTATTAACGATATGCGCCGTCTCGGTGCTTCGAATTCCAATCAAGTTGCGGGTAATTTTGCGATGGCTTATGTAATCGGACACGAATACGGTCATCACATTTCAAATTTAACGGGAACTTTGCCGAAAACCCATCAAGCGATGGCAAAAGCTGGTTCGAAAGCCGATAAAAATGCGCTTTCCGTCCGCCTCGAACTTCAAGCCGACTGCTACGCTGGCGTTTGGGCGGCAAACCTCGCTAAATACAAAATAAATCTCAACGAACAAGATTTAGCCGCGGGTCTCACCGCTGCATCAGCCGTTGGCGATGACCGCATAATGAAGTCCGCTGGCTACTCTGATAGCAAAATCAATCCTGAAAACTTCACGCACGGCTCCGCTAAACAGCGCAAAGAATGGTTCGCCAGCGGTTTGCAAGCAAGAGAAATGACCGCCTGCGACACATTCCGTTAATCTCCGTATTCTTTTTATTTCTACAAACAAAGCTTTATATTTCAAGGTGTGCTTTATGAATTATTGGTATCAAAAATCTCTTCTTCGCCTTTCAGATCATCCGCAGGAAGAAGTTCTAAATTTATTGTTACTGGCAACTCGGCTGAAAGCAGAAAAGAAAAAAGGTATCGAAGATCCGTTACTGTTCGGCAAAAACATCGCCTTGATATTTGAAAAATCTTCTACTCGCACCCGTTGTGCATTTGAAGTTGCCGCTGCGGATCAAGGTGCGCATTGCACATTTTTAACCGCACAAGACACGCATTTCGGTAGCAAAGAAAGCCTACAAGATAGTGCGCAAGTTCTCGGCAGAATGTATGACGCAATCGGCTACCGCGGTTTCGAACAAAATCATTTAGCAACCATCGCCAAAGAAGCTGGCGTTCCTGTTTATAACGCTTTAACCGATCTCGACCACCCAACTCAAATGCTTGCTGATTTACTCACAATGCGTGAGCACTCCGACAAACCGTTAAATGAACTGTCTTTTGCATATCTCGGCGATGCGCGGTTCAATATGGGCAACTCGCTGTTATTGATGGGAGCTTTGATGGGAATTGATGTCCGTATTGCTGCACCGCGTCAATATCAACCGCATCAGCAAATTGTCACCCACGCCAGCACCTTGGCACAAAAAAGCGGAGCAAGACTCACCATTACCGAAGATCCACTACAAGCAGTTCGCGGCGTGGATTTTGTTCATACCGATGTTTGGCTGTCAATGGGCGAAGATGAAGATGTTTGGAATGAGCGCATTGAGCATCTAATGCCATATCGCGTAACGCCAGAACTTATGAAACTTGCGGGCGAACAAACCAAATTTATGCATTGTTTGCCAAGCTATCACGACCGTAAAACCAAAGCTGGTAATGCCTTTTTCGAGCAGAAAAAACTCGTCGGAATTGAAGTTGCGCACAATGTTTTCACCTCGCCGAATTCGGTTGTTTTCGACCAAGCGGAAAACCGTATGCACACGATAAAAGCATTATTAGTCGCAACCTTAACCAAAGAAGCTCTTTAATTTTTCAGAAAATAAAAAAATGCACTCCGTTCTTAATCAGGATATTTTTGCTAGCCGTCGCAGTAAATTGCTTTCTCTGTTACCGAATAATTCGGCGGTTATTTTGCTTTCCGCATCGGAAAAAATTAGAAATAGAGATAACGCCTATCCTTTTCGGCAAGACTCTAATTTTTGGTATTTCAGTGGTTTTCCCGAAGACCGTGCGGTAATGGTTCTTGCCCGTCGCGGTAAAAAAGACTTTTATATGCTTTGCTCCAAGCCACGCGACCCTGAACTGGAAATTTGGACGGGACATATCATCGGACCGTCGGAAGCAAAAACTCTTTATGCCGCCGATGAAACTCATTCGATTGATGATGCAGCGGAAAAAATCGCTGCATTTTTATCGGAAGCTGAAATCAAGAATATTTACACCGCATTTGACGGAAAAGAAATTGCAAGCGAAAGTCAAGAATTTTTCCAAACGGTGAAGGCAAAGGGTGGCGCGGCAAATAGCGCAAATTATTTGGATATCGAACCGTTTTCGAGCGAACTTCGGCTCATCAAATCCATCGAAGAGCAAAATTTAATGTTCGAAGCTGGTCGAATTTCCGCGCTAGGACACCGTGCCGCGATGCTTGCCGCTAAACCGAATGCTTATGAATATACGGTGCAGGCAGCAATTGAAGCGGAATTTCGTCGCCATAAAGGTTGCTCGCCAGCATTCTCAACAATTGCTGCTGCGGGAAAAAACGCCTGCTGTCTGCACTATCAACGCAATTCTTCTCCACTCAAAGACGGCGATTTACTCCTAATCGACGCTGGTGCGGAATATGCGGGATATGCGGGGGATATTTCCAGAACTTTTCCGATTAACGGTAAATTCAGCCGCGACCAGCAAGCTTTGTATGAAGTTGTTCTACACGCACAAACGGAAGCGATAAAAAATGCCAAAATCGGTAAAACTCACGCTCAATTGCACCGCGAAACCGCAATTTTGCTGATGCAAGGTTTGATTGATTTGCAAATTATCGAAGCTGATGCGGCGGAATTGGTTGAGAGCGGTGATGCGAAAAAATATTATCCGCACGGCACGGGACATTGGCTGGGATTAGACACGCACGATGTCGGAAGTTACAAAGAAACAGACGGCTCGCCCAGAATTTACCGTGAAGGAATGACGCTTACCGTCGAGCCAGGAATTTATCTGCAAGAGCACGACGAAACTATTCCAGAACGCTGGCGCGGCATCGGTATTCGCATTGAAGACGACATTCTCATCACTCAACAAGGTGCAGAAGTTTTGACCGTTGATGCACCGAAAACAATTAGCGAAATCGAGCAATTTTTAGCGGGACGCAGCTGATGGCAAAAATTATTGAAGCAGATCGGCGTTTTCTTAAACCCGCGCAAATGGCACAAGCTTTGGAAGTAATTCAAAACGGCGGCGTAATCATCGCGCCGACCGATTCTGGCTATGCCCTACTCTGCAGACTTGGTGATAAGCAGGCGGCGAGCAAAATTCGTCTCTTGCGCGAACTCGATAAAAATCACCCTTTCACTCTTCTCTGCCACGATTTAAGCCAACTTTCGGTTTATGCCCGTGTTGATAATGTGCAATTTCGACTTTTGAAGGCAATTTTTCCAGGAGCTTTTACTTGCATTCTGCCTGCTAGCCGTGAAGTTCCCCGCCTTGTCCAGCACGAAAAACGCAAAACTATCGGTATTCGCGTGCCTGAATCGGATTTGATAAACAAGCTAATTGCCGCGCACAATGAAGCTTTGATGGGAGTTTCTTTATTTAGTTCCGATGATGAGTGTTTGCCAATCGATGAACTGCCGCGGCAAATCACTAATTCGGTCGATTTGATTATCGATTGCGGAGAAATTATTCCTACTCCGAGCACGGTTTGTGATTTAACTTCAATGCCACCAGAAATTTTGCGGCAAGGTCGTGGTGATTTATCGCAGTTTTTATAACCTTTTATTTATAACAATTCTCTACTTATTCGATTAACTTATGGAAGACGCATTATTTATTCAAAAAATAAAAGCAATTTTGCAAAACGACGGACTATCTTTCGAAATTGAAACCAACGGTGAAGTTGTAACAATTCAATCATTTATTCCTATTGCGGGAAAAATCACCTCCTGCGCCATAACCGCCGAAATTGACTTCGCACATAATTTTGTCATTTCCACGGCAAGAGTGCCAATTAAGATAACTAAAAGCTTAAATAATCTTGTTTTGGAATATATATCGCGAGCAAATTATGCTTTAAGAGTGGGATATTTTCAGATTGACAATAAGGCAAAAGAGGTAATTTACATTATTAAACAAGAATTTTATAGCGATGCTAGCGAAGAGTTCTACGATCATCTTGCAAGAGTGTTATTTTTTATGCCGCCTGGTATGATTCGTCGCTACGGAGAGGGCTTACTTCATTTAGTTTATAACAAGAAGAATATTTCACCAGAACAAGCGGTTTTTTTAGCGGAAAAGAATAAATAAAAGAGAATAATTAAAGGATAAATATGGACTCAGTTGAGCAAATATGTAATCACATTAAAGATATACTCAATCAATACGGAGTAAAGTATTCTTTCAATTCGGAATATAGCAGTTTTACCGCAACTTTTCTGCCCGCAAAAAGTGCAATTAGTTTTTGCAATACTAATATTTATGTGCGACAAGATTATATTTATGCCTATGCTATTTTTCCTTTCCGTACCGATGAAAAAAAATATACGCAAGTTGCGCAATTTATTAACGATACAAGCAGCAAACTCAAATGCGGTAACTTCGAAATCGACTACCACGACGGAGAAATCCGCTGCAAAGTTAATTTTGAATATACCGATCCTTTAATTCCTAACCATATATTAAAAAACCTCATTTCCTTCCCTTCAAAAGCATTAAATATATATAGCAAACAGTTGATGGATATAATTTTTAAGGAAGACAGTAATACTTTTACACAGGAAAGAGAGGAGAATATTCCACTCAATAGTGAAATAAATTCATCACAAGATCTAGAAGTTATTCCCGCTATTGTTACCGCAACAGCTGGTGGAACAGATGAAGAAGATTAAACATAAAAAGTTGAGAACAAATGCTTGAAAAATATAAAAACGCTGAAAAATACTCCACTTCCCTTTTCGCATTAGTCAAAAATCCCGTGCATTTTTGCGCATTTGGGTTTGGCAGCGGCTTAATCAACCCAGCACCTGGAACTTGGGGCTCGTTATTAGGAGTGATTTTATTGCTACCGTTCTGGCAATTATTATTCGGTAAATGGATTATTTCAAGTCTATTTTTAGCATTTACATTCCTGATTGGAATATATTTCTGCGGCAAAACATCAGAAGATATAAAAATTCACGATTTCGGCGGAATAGTTTGGGACGAATTCGTCGGAGTTTGGATTGTAATGTTAGTAATTCCTCCCGTTTTATTTGAAAAGCTCAATATTTTCCTTTCTGCTCTCATTTGCTTTATTTTATTTCGCATTTTTGACATATTAAAACCAATGCCAATACGACAAATCGATGCAAAAGTAAGCGGCGGCTTTGGAATAATGATTGATGATGTGATTGCCGCTGTTTTCGCCGTTGCCGTTCTGTGGATTTTTAGCAAAAGTTTATTTTAATAGCATTACAAACAGGTGTAATAGTGCAAAATTTTAAGCATAACAGTGGATTTAGACGCTATTTCATTACCGCAACGGATACCGATTGCGGCAAAACTTTCATCACCGCAGGATTATTAGCCGCATTTCTAGAAAAAAAACAAAAATGTTTAGCAATAAAACCAGTGCAAAGCGGTTGTGAAAAAATAAATGCTGAAATCGTTGCACCCGATGTCGAAGAATATAAAAAAATCAATCCTGACAACAATATTGCGCCCTGCTATTCCTTATTATTTCCCGCTTCACCACATTATGCCGCAGAAAAAGAAAATATCACGATAAATAAAAATACTCTTTTGGAATATTTAAAGCCGTATTTCACAGAAAATCAGCATCTTTTAATTGAAGGTGCTGGCGGATTATTAGTGCCGTTAAATGAAAAGGAAACATTTCTTGATTTAATCCAAGATATTGATGCAGAAATTATTTTAGTTGCCAAAAATAAATTAGGGGCACTAAATAATATTCTACTTAATGTCGAGACTATTAAAAATTACGGCTTAAAAATAGCGGCAATAGTGTTGAATTTTCACGATAACAGTGATGAAATTTCTCTTTCTAATTTTGAATATTTAGCAAATAACTTGGAAATACCGATAATTACTATTCCACAAGTTAAAAAACCACAGGAAATTGCGCAAAATTTACTTCTTCTAGTAGAGAAAAAAATAGATAACAGTGCAGATTTTATTGATTTAGAGTTCGATAAAAATCATCTTTGGCATCCATATACTTCGGCAATTAAACCGCTTAAAACTTATCCCGTAATTAGAACCGATAAAAATAAAATTCAGCTAGCAGACGGTCGCTGGCTCATTGACGGAATGTCTTCTTGGTGGTGTGCAATTTTAGGTTATAACAATCAAGTTATACAACAAGCAGCAATCAAGCAAATTAAGCAAATGCCGCATATTATGTTCGGTGGAATTACACATCAACCTGCAATCGATTTAAGTCGTAAATTACTTAATTTAATGCCTGAATTTAATAATATTTTTTACTGCGACAGTGGAAGTATTGCGGTGGAAGTGGCTATAAAAATTGCACTGCAATATCAGCAAAATAACAATCCAAATAAAACCAAAATTTTAACCGTCAAAGGTGGCTATCACGGTGATTCTTTTGGCGCAATGAGTGTATGTGATCCGACTAACGGTATGCATTTTTTATTCAAAGAGGTGCTTGCAGAACAAATATTTGCCGAAAGACCAAATTGTGCTTGGAATAAACTACAACCAGAAAATAAATATAACCAAGAAGCGATAAAAGAAGTAGAAAATATCTTCAAAAACAACCAAGAAAAAATAGCTGCCGTAATTATCGAACCAATCGTGCAAGGCGCAGGAGGTATGTGGTTTTACCGTCCTGAATTTTTGGAAGACTTACGCGCATTGTGCGACAAATACGATGCATTGTTAATCTTCGACGAAATTGCAACAGGATTTGGCAGAACGGGGAAATTATTCGCCTATCAGCACACAAACATCGCCCCCGATATCATCTGCATCGGCAAAGCACTAACCGCTGGTTTTATGTCTTTTGCCGCAGTTTTAACAAATAGACATACGGCAAGTAAAGTATCTGAAAACAACCGTCCGCTAATGCACGGTCCAACTTTTATGGCAAATCCGCTAGCTTGTCAGGTGGCAAATACGGCAATCGAAGTTTTATTAAAGTCCAATTGGCAAAAACAGGTGCAAAATATTGAAAAATATTTAATGCAATATTTATCGCCAGCAAAAGAATTAAAACAAGTCAAAGATGTGAGAATTTTAGGCGCAATAGGGGTGGTAGAAGTAGATAAAGATGTAAATTGTGAAATAGCACAAGAATTTTTTGTTGAGCAAGGAGTGTGGATTCGACCTTTCGGAAAAAATATCTACTTAATGCCACCGTATATCAGCTCGCAAGATGATATTAAAACACTCAGCAATGCGATTATTGAATGTGTGAAGTTGGAGAAATATAGTCGTTTCAGTTCAAAATAAGACAAGGCAGCGAGACGAAGACAGTATCTAGAAATACGGCGAGGCGAAGCTAACGCAGTATTATTTTGAAATGGAACGACTATATTAATTTTATTTTTTTTTCTTACTAGTAAATACCTCATCTTTAAACCAAACCTTACACTCTTGTATATTTTTTTCTTGCAATTCAGCAGCTGCTTTTTTATATTCTTCTGTATTTACATAATCTTTTCTAGTTTCAAGTGGATTGTTTGCGATATATTCTGCAGTTATTTGCCTATGGGCTAAAAAAAACTCTTCTAAACTAGGTATTAGCACAACTTTCAAATCCCTATGGGTCTTTTCTATTGCTGCAATATTTTCAATTGCGTCAAAAATTTCTTGCTTAATTTGGTCAGCATCTTCTATGCTTTGTGCCTCTGAAATTATTCTTTTATCGTATTCAGAAACATTGATATAAAAAAGTATGCAATATTTTTCTCCCCACTCTTCAACCGTTTTTTCAGCTTCTTTACAATATTCATTTTGACCTGCTATACAGCGTTCATAAAGTTCTTGGTCATTTAGGCGTTCATAATCTTTCTTTTCAGCGTAAGTATTTTCTTTTTTCGCCCCACCATTTTTCTCAATCAATGAATACAGATGAGATAAATCTTGTGCATATAAATTTACAATATTGATACAAAATAAAGCCGTAATAAGCAATTTTATATATTTCATAAGCATTGAATAACTTTGATAATTAACAAAATAATTGAGAATATTAGACAGAAAATAAAAATATTTCTTTGACAAAGGAATACATTTTCAACTGCTACAATTGGTATAGAAACATTTATTTCTTTTCCAAGAAGTGCACAACTGTTTGCATAAAAAAACAATATTTTTTTAGTAAACTTAACAATTAGTTCAAATAATAGCGGTATATAATAAATTATTGCTTCTGCCAATGCTTGAAGTAATAGAACAATATAAATGTCAACAGCGATGCAAAGCAGAATCAAAAACCATAATAATGAAATCATAGCAATAAAAACAATGAGTATCCTATAATATTTGCAAAATTAAAATTAAAAACAACAATATAAAGAATAACAGCATAAAAATTATGGAAATTTTTCCTGCTATTTTTAATTCTTTTTCTAGTTCCATTTTTTCTCTAATAAAATATTTATAAAACTTCTATAAATTCAATTATTAAAAATATGCTAGTAAATAATATTGCAATACATTCAAATATCAAAACATAATTCAAATGATGCACACATTCGGCTAAATTCAAATCCGTTATATTACCATTATTTTTATATTCTTGTGCTAATTTATTTACACTGTTTACATAATTTATAGCGTAAAAAATAATCAGGCAGAGTATTGTTAACCAATAAAATTTCCAAAACATAAATGCGTTATTTTCATCATTATGTATAAAGAAAAAATCGATTATGTTTAAACTAATCAAGAATAATTACATAAGCAACCGCAATCCATTTAGCCTGATTTGCATATTTCAAAGCTCGGTCGGAAAAATCTATATTCATACTAATTCACCGTAACTCCATATCTTCTACACATTCTTAGCATTCAACACAATCGAAAAAATCGTGCCAATCAGCAACAATGCCACTACAATTACAAGAGATAAACTAGCTGAAATTGTCATATTCCAGCCGAATAAATGACTAGCTGCATTAAAAAAGATCTTGATAGCAATAAAGAATAAGATAGCAATTACCGCTTTTTCTAAATGTACTAAATAATCTTTTAAGCTTTCAACAACAAAATAAAGACTTCTTAAACCTAAAATTGCAAAAATCATCGCTGAATAAATAATGACTGGCTCTTTGGAAACCGCAATAACTGCTGGAACAGAATCAAATGCAAACATTACATCTGATATTTCAATTACACAAAGACATAAAAACAAGGGAGTGCAGATTAAAAAATGATTTTTTAAGTTAAAATTCAGTTTTTCTCTTTCAGCTATCTCCAACGCATGTTGCTTATTTATAAAGAATGAATGTCCAACTAATTTCGGAAAGACAGAAAAATATTTATACACTAATTTGTACGCCAAATGATCTGAATAATCCTGTATTTCTTCATCATCATCACTACCAGAGCGTAACATTATGACGGCTGTATAGAAAACAAGTGCTGCAAATAATATTTCCACCCATTCAGATAACAACAATAAACTTGCACCAATGACCACAAAAATTAGACGAAATACCATCGCACCGACAATTCCAAAATACAACACTCGGTGACGATATATGTCAGGTATTTTGAACCAAGAAAATATTGCCATCATTACAAATAAATTATCTACTGATAGCATTTTTTCTAATAGATAACCTTGAATAAACAAACTTGCCGCTTCTGCACCTGCTACTTTATATAAATAAAATGCAAATAAAAAAGCAATTAAAACCCAAAAAAATGTCCATATTACAGCGGACTTTAAGTTTATTGCTTTATCTTGGCAATGTCCTAAATAATCAACAATAAATGCAATCAGAACTAAAATAATAAACACCACATATACTGCGCTAGGTATAACCATATAACACCATTAAATATATTTCTTATATATAAACTTGTACCGTATTTATTACACAAGTCTTCCAGACGCGCCTTGCGTATTCATATGCTTAGACTTTTCAAATCCTGCTCGAAAAAATCTATATTCATCTTAATTCACCGTAACTCCATATCTTCTACACAGACCGTCAATTTCTTCTTGATAACCTTCCCCTAGCGCACGAAAATGCCAGTCTCTACCGCTACGGTAAATTTCTCCCATCACAACACTAATTTCATAAGAATAATCTTCGCTTAAATCAAAATACATAAGTTCTTCATTACTTCCCTGATCTACAAGTCGACAATATGCTGAGCGTATTTGTCCGAAGTTTTGCCCTCTTGTTCTTGCATCATAAATACTCACAGCAATAACTATTTTTTCCACCTGTTGATTAACACGAGACAAATCAATATGTATTTGCTCATCATCATTTTGACCTGTTCCACCAACAAGATTATCGCCTTGATGTCGCACTGCACCGTCTGGTGATTGCATTTGATTAAAAAATATAAAATAATCATCTGAAACCACTCTACCGTTATTGCTTAGCATAAACACACAGGCATCTAAATCAAAGCTGTTACCTGCACGCCAACCTAATCCAATCAGCACATTATTAAGCGAATTGCTAGCTATTGTTGCACTAGCATTTTTTACTAACTGAATAGCCATATTTTTACCTCTCAACCTACCATTTGAATATGCAATAATCTACCGCCGACACCATTTTGCAATAAAATTTGCACTCCATCTGCTAATTTCACCTTATCATTAATTGCAATTGTTCTCTTTTCTGGAGAAACAAGTTTCATATCAGGCAGCCTTTCATTTACTAAGTACCAATCACCATTGTGCAGAACAAAATATCCCACTCTTTTGGCATCTTCTGCACTTAATTTTTCATTAGGGGCAATGCGTCTATCAGCATGCCATTTGAACAAACTTTGACCGCTATAAACCATCAAACGATGATTATCTTGACGGAATTTACCGTCTGGCGTACCTGAATATAAATTCAAAACAGGCAACTTACCCGAATAATGTTCACCACAAAACGGACATCGGGGCGAACGAGTATTATCAAAAGCATACCATTTTTGCTCGCAAGATTTATTTCCACAAGGTTGTAATAAATCAACGGTTTTAACCAAGGCATCTTCCCATTCCTGCGCTTGCGGACGGCGATTAGGCTGATGTAAGCCGTCGATAAACGCTCGTTCGAAGAGTTTTGCTAAGTATGGCCCTGTAACGGTGTAAGGCAATGTATCAGTATCAAGCCAGAATTTTTCCCAATATTCGCTGTTGTCAATATCAGTGCGATTGCTACTGTCCGTCGGATTTTCTATCCACAAAGCTTTGCTACCCATCGATAATTCTTCGTCGATTTCAGGATCAGGATGACAAATTCTGCGACCTCGCAAAGGGTGGCGTAAAAGCAAAAGTTGATATATTAAAACGGCTAATGCATGTAAATCTGTCGTACGACTTGGTAAAACACGGTTACTACTTTTCGAACTTGCCAAAACTTCTGGGGCAATAAAATCAGGAGTACCGACAACTTGCGGCGGATGCTTACCAGGTACTACTAATCCGTCAATATCAATCAAACAAGCCTGCCCTGATAACGGATCGATAAGACAGTTGTTATAACCTAAATCTGAATGTGCAAGTCCAGCTGCATGCATACGACGAGTAGCACGAGCCAGCATAATGCAAATTTTGAGCATTTGCATCCAATTACCGAGTTCTCGCTCGGCACCTTGTTTTTTGAAAAGTTCTCTTACTTTGGTAGAAATAAACCATTTACCGATTTTGTCTTTACCTGAAAAAACCTTACCGTTAAAGAAAAAACACTTACGGTAAAAAGGGCTTACCACACCGAGTTTTCCCCGCCATTTCACTACCGCTTTTGGCCAGCAATATAGATTTTGTAAATATTCACCGCCTGCTTGATTGAACATATTTTCACGGTATTTACCGCAAATTAGCTCCATTCGCTCTTGGGCATCTTGTTCTTGCTTATCACGGAAAAATCCCACCACATAATCTTTATTCGGTGAAAAATAAACATCTTTCATTCCGCCACTAGCGGTGGGAGTATCGTCATAGACAAATTCAATTTTCTGACCGTTAGTAGCGGTTAGCTTTTCAATCCGCCTAGTCATTTTTCGCCCTCTTCACTGTTATTTTCTTTATCTTCAGCATTTTCTGACGCATTGTTTGTCTGATTTTGCATATCTGTTGAACCTACAGATTGCGGCTTTTTTACCATATCTGCAGCAGAAGTTTCTGAATCAGCAGGAGTATCTGGTTGATTATCTTCTATTTCAAATTCAGTAGGAGGAGCTGCTAAAGCTTCTGCTTTATTTTTTTCACTATTTTCCGCATTTTCAGCTTGAACTGCTTCTTTATTTATTCTTGAACTATTTGTAACTTGCGCCGAAGCTGCCGTAAGTTGTGCCGCTGCATCCACTGTCGGATTAGTTTCAGTTTGCGGTGCTGCCGTAGATTTTGCCGCTGCTATATTCGCCATCGGATCAGTTCCAGTTTGTTCCGCACTTTGTGGTGTCTGTTTAATAGCTGTATTTTGTGCTTCCGCCGACGGTTTTTCATCATGAACAGGCGGATATTCTTTTTCTAGCTTTTTCCAATCCAACTTAAATTCAGAAGAATAAACTTCTGGAATAATCATCAACAAAGTGCGATCATCGTGTTCGCCAGCTGACCAGAAATTCAAATATTGTTCCAAATGAGAAGCAGGATTTTCTTGCTTTAACGGAGTTTTTAGTTCATCGATAATTTTTTTCCACTCTTCTTTATTGTTTAAAGCAGTTTCGCTTGGAAATTTCGGGTCAGAAACTCCATCTGTCATCATAAAAATTATTGGGTTATTCGTAATCGAAATCCGCATTCTTGCGGCAATTTTTGAATAATCAACTTTACCTTCAGTAGAAATAGCATTTGTATCCAAAAACAGCGTTTCTCCAGAATACTCACCGCCATCAGGTTTGCCACGCAAATCCAGTTCTTTATCGCCATAAACTGCCAAGGCACCGTCGCCAATCCAATATGTGCAAATCAGCCATTTTGTATTAGCTTTACCCATCATCGATTTGTCAGTGCTAAGCGGTAATGCAAAACAAATCAGCAATGTGGTGGAAAGTTGTTTTATATTCTCAAGTTCATATTTTTCTACTACTTGTTTATGATGAGATAAAGCTTTATACAGAGCATTAGAAAAAATATTACTGACCTGTTCTTTTAGTTTTTCATCATTAGCTTCTGTTATATCCAGAAGTTTGTGCATGCCATCTTTTTTTAAGGCAAGGTCGATAGATTTAACCGCAACTTCGCATGCTACTTTTGAACCTTTACGAGAATATTCACAACTTCCTGCCCCGTCGCCAACTGCGGCAATAAAGCAATTTAATTTTTTATTGTGCATACAATAAAAATCATCATCACAGCAAGAACCTTTATGTGCATGACTACGACCTCTCTGCCTTGCAGCTAAAATAATTGCATCTTTTGTGCAAAGAGTTTGATTTGCGGCATCTTCTTTCCAAAACGGTAAATTTCTATTTGAGGGAATGTTTTTCCACATTTTTTCTGGATGAGGATTGATATGTAATACATAATCCTCAGTATTATTTTTTTTGTTGATTGTTCTAAGTCTTAAATCGATACCATTGTCATACGGCAATTCAACTTTACCGTGAATTTTTTGCTTCTTTTTATCAAATACTAAACCATATTTTGTATCCGCTTTTTCCGCATCAAATTCAACATGTACAATTTCTACTTTATCGCTAAAAATATACTCATATTCCTCGCCTTCTTTAGCATTTTTTAAGTGAGTAAAACTTAGTTCTTTCATTGCTAAATTATTTCTCTGTTTTTTCTCTTCAAGCTCAGCAGAAATTGCATACTGATTAGCTTGACAGAAATCTCTAAACATATTTATAACAGCTTTACACAAAGAAGAATTTTGTCCTGCAAAAGTATCAATAATTTTTTCATTATCTTTATTGCAAAATATTTTCGAAAATAAACTAGACATACATCACCCTTTAGAACGATTAATCGCAAAATCAAAACCACTACCGCCGCCTGAATCTTTGTACAAATTCATATTGCAATGAGGACAAGTTACCGAAGTCGAATGCGAACTATCACACAAAAAACCACAACCTCGATGTATTCCGCTCGTATCATCATTATGACAATGCGGACAACTTCCTGCTGAACCCATCAACTGACTTGCCTGCACCGTTTGCGCCACACCGCTGGTATCCGACCAACTATCAAAACTACTATCCGCCGCATATATTCCCACTGGGCAATAAAAACCTTCAGGCTGCTTGGCAGCTAGTTGTTGCAAAACTTCTCGCGGCAACATTTCTAGTTGAGTGCGAATTTCATAAGGCAAAGTCGGTGGATAATTTTTGCTGACGATGTCGAATTTTTCGTATTTCATAATGTAAGGCAGGCGATGACGAGAACATTTACCGATAAAAATCGCAAAATTCTCATCAATCCCCCTTGCATTATTCCCTCTGGCGATTGCTACACCGTTAGTTTCTCGAACTTCTGGTGTCATATCTTTTCCCATTCCCACCGAACGAGATTGACTTTGAATAGAATCTTTTATCGATTGAATTAAGGTTTTATAAGCCAACGATAAATCAGAATTTTCCACGCGGTAAGTCAAGTCGCTAATATCTTGAAATATTCTTAAATCAGCATATTTACCCACACCTATTGCAATCAATTTCGCCGAGCGACTGTATGAAGATTTCCAGCGTCGAATTGCCGCATTCGCATTGTCAGTTCCCGCACCGTCGGTTAAAAAATAAACCAGCGGTTTGTAATCACCTTTTTTCCCTTCGGAATTTTTGATAACTTGACTATCAATCCTATTCATCACCAAGTCCAAAGCCTGACCGATAGATGTCCCAGAACCAAGCGGTAAATCTGGTGGATTTAAGCTCATTAAATCCACCAACGGAGTTAAAACTTTCGCTCTTCCCGCAAAGGCAATAACTTCGATATACGCCATTTCCAAAGTAAAAGGATCTTCACGAAGCTGCGAAATTAAGCGTCCTAAACCTTGCTGCATCAAGGAAATATTTTGTCCTGCCATCGACTCGGAAATATCAACTACTAGAAATATTGGCAATCGTCTCATTTTGTATTACCTCAAATTAGGGATTGATTACGGCAGGAGGCGGCGGTAAAACACTGCTAGAACCATTACCAACATTTGCCCCAACCGAATGTGATTGCGCACTAATCGTGCTCGATAAAAATTGGAAAAATTGCGCAAAACTAGAACTATCCGCCGTATCCAATGAAACTACATCAGGAGTAAGCTGCTGCAAAAAATTAACATCGGCTTTAGGACCTGCTGCACAGGCAACAATCTTCGAAAATTTCAGCTGTTTAATTTCAGCTACTGCTCGCCGAAAAGCTGCCGTATCCGAAGGACGACCGTCAGTAAATAAAACCAATAACGGTGCCCAATCGCCTTTTTGCCCTAGAGTATTGGGACGGATGTTTTTCTTAACATCAAGAACAATTTGCTCTAAACAAAGACCTGTAAATGTCGCACCAGATTGCGGACAGACACAATCATCAAAATAAGCTTGCTCTGCCTCAACTAATGGCAAAATGTTTTTAACCGTCGTATTGAATGTCCAAATCGATAACCAAACATTTTCCAAGGTGTAAGGATCAGAACGCACAGCGGCAAGCAAAGAGTGCATTCCGACATTGAGCGAAACTATCGGCTCACCGTTCATCGAACCGCTAGTATCCAGTGCGATGTATGTTAAAAGTCTTCGTGTTGCCATACAAAATTACACTTTATAAGACAACATTTATTTCTGGCGGCGGCGGCGGTAAATCACCTAAATCACCAGCAGGCGGCGGATTAGAACTTGCAGAACTTTCCGTATTCGTAGGAGTATTACTTTCCTGCTTGTTCAAATTCACCTTCTTGGAATTAACACTTACCGATTTCGAAACCCATTGGAAAAAGGCTTTAATACTTTCCGCATCTGCCGTATTAAGCGATATAACCGTCGGAGTAATCCGTTTCAAAGTGTCAGTATTTGCACTTTCACCTGCCGCACAAGCAACAAATACACCAAATTTAATTTCTTGTATTGCATTGATACCTGGTTGTATGTCATCCGTCGGCTCGCCATCAGTCAAAATAAAAGCCAGCGGTCGCCAATCAGCTTTTTCTTCGGCATTACCAGTTTTTACCTCTCTCTTAACACAATCCGCCAAAAGTAATAAAGCCTTGCCCATTTCCGTGCAACCAGCAGCATTAAGTGTCGGTTCTTGAAAACTCATCAAATCAGTTAAAGGCGTAGTTTGCCGTGCGGTCGAATCAAATGTAATCACCGAAATATATGCCGTTTCCAAAGCATAAGGATCAGAACGCAGAGCCTCAATCATCATATGCAAACCTTCACGCACCGCAGCAATCGGCTGACCTATCATCGATGAAGAAGTATCTACTAGTAAATAAATTGGAAGTCTTCTCATTTATATTCTCCTGTTATAACTAATAACGATTATTCAAAGCAAAACCAGCCTTGGCTTTGCATTTTTCAAAAAGCTGATCTAAATCTTGCGAACCATTCTGTTGTATTTCATATTTCATCATTTGTTTTACTTGTTCAAACTGCTGGTAAGTTAAACCAGTTTCCTGCTCTAAACTACGGTTAGCAAAAGAAGCTCGTTTTTTGAGTTCTTTTTCCCAAGATTTAAAACCGACCGTTTTACCAACAGCACTTGTAACTTTTGCAACATTCTGAACACCTTTGCCAATTAATTCAAAAATCATGCATACCCATATGTATCCAAACACGACAGCTATGAAGACACCTAGTATTTCCATCACTTCACCAACTGTAAAACTTTCAACGACATATACCCCTCGACCCCAGAAGTGCTCGACCAACGCGAGCAATATCCAGGCTCTTTAACATAATCCGCTGGAAAACAAAAAGCTCCTGCATAACGGACTTTCACCCATTTGTTATCCACAATAATCGGATTACCGCTTGCA
>JAGBJT010000007.1 GCA_017934275.1 Cardiobacteriaceae bacterium
CATTCTTTATTAAGAATGGAGCTCGCGTGGTAGGACTGGTATCCACTGACCATAAACAACTTCATAACCCAGCGACACAACCGACAAGGAAACTTGTCGGTTTTGTCTTTTTAGGCGTTTATATAAAAAAGCCAGATTTATCGCTAAATCTGGCAAATTTAACCAAGCATATTTATTGTTTTACTTTCAGAGGAGGCTTATACAATCAAGAGAACAATATGCTTGGTCGAAGCGAATAAATATTCCATATAAATTATGGAAGAAGGTTATCATCCGAACCGTCATTGATACTTTCAAATAAGAAAGTGCTCAAATATCTCTCCGAACCATCTGGTAAAGAGACCAAAAACACGCTGCCTTCTGGTGCTTTTTGAGCGAATTGCAAAGCGGCGTTGAATGCAGCACCTGCGGAAATACCAGCGGTAATTCCCTCTTGAGCGGCGAGTGCGAGTGAAGTATCGCGAGCTTCTTCGTCGGACACTGCAACACGGTGGTCATAAATTTGCTCATTCATTGTTTCCGCGATGAAATCTGGCACAACACCTTGAATTTTGTGCGGTTTCCAATCTTTACCGTCTAAAAGTTGAGCATTAGTTGGTTCATAAACGATAACTTGTAAATCTTTGCGCGCGGCTTTCAAAACTTCACCGACACCAGAAATTGTGCCGCCCGTGCCGTAACCGCTGACGAAATAATCCAAGCGTTTGCCAGCGAAATCGCGCAAAATTTCGGCGGCGGTGGTTTCACGGTGATATTGCGGATTTGCAGGATTTGCGAACTGATTTGCCAAGAACCAGCCGTATTTTTCTGACAATTCTTTGGCAACCCGCACCATTCCCTGACCTTTTTCCGCAGCTGGTGTCAAGATAACTTTACCGCCGTAATAACGGATTAACTTGCGGCGTTCAACGGAAAATGTTTCCGTCATCACCGCTACAAACGGATAACCTTTTGCGGCGCAGACGGCGGCAAGTCCGATACCAGTGTTACCAGAAGTTGCTTCCACAACGGTTTGTCCTGGTTTCAAAAGTCCTTTGCGTTCGGCATCGTTGATGATGGCAAATGCGAGACGGTCTTTCACCGAACCTGCTGGATTGCGGGATTCGGTTTTGACATAAATTTCAATCCCCTTCGGTGCAAGACGGTTGATTTTGATAATCGGAGTGTTACCGATAGTTTCGAGAATGTTTTGATAAATCATTGGTTAATCCTTTTTGTTTGCTTGGTTGATAAAAATTCGCGGACTTGCCGCTTGCTGAAAAATCTTATTGATAAAGCTTGGATTTGAAAAATATTCTTTCTTTATGCCGCTATAACTTTTATTTATAGAGCGTCCCAAAAACAAAAAAGGCATATTCATTAAATAAATACGCCTTTTAGTAAAACGATACTTGAAATATAAATCAGGAGGAAACCAGCGGTATATTTGGTGGATTATTTTGAATATTTCCTTGATTATTCGCATTATGCCGAGATTTCACCACATTATTTATATCTTGAACGGCATTTTTAGCCTTGGCAATATTGGTAAAGAAAAAGCGAGTATTTTCATCGGTATATCTTCTTTTTAGCTCGATGGGATAGTCTTGCAAAAGCCAGTTGAAAAAGCTTTGATGAAAGTAAGCGGTTTCTAGAAATTCCCAATCAACTCCGATGTAACCGTTATTCCACGGCATAAAACCGCCTTTTTGATACACGCCTCGGTCGTTAATTATCAACTTGCGGTGGCAATAATCCGCGAAGAAATAGATAATAAAAATTAAGCAAAGCAGCAGCGGCCAAAATAACTCAAAAGCAATATTTAGATTGATAACTTGCGGTAGTTTGTCGCAAAACTCGCGGAAACTTTTTATTTTTCCGAATGCTTTTTCGGTATTTTCCGATGCCAAAGGTAGGGCTACAAATGCGGTTAAGATAAAGCCGATAATTGCATTCCAAATTAGCAATTTAATTAAGCAGATTATTTTTCCGTATAAGCTTCTTTTATAGATTTTCTGCATTTTATTTATTCCCTAAAAGTTTTAATAATTACAAAATTACTGTTTCATTTATTAACAATTTTATTAAATATCTATGACATTCACTAGCACTCAGGCATCTATCCGCCGCAAAGCCGAACTTGCCAAACTTGCCAAGAAGAGCGTGTGGATTAGCGTTTTAGTCAATATTTTTCTTTCTATTTTGCAGACGGCGGTGGGGATTTTCTCGCATTCCGCCGCACTAGTTGCCGATGGAATTCACTCCTTATCCGACTTAATTTCCGATTTAGTCGCAATCGCCGCCGCACATTTGAGCCAAAAAGCTCCCGATGCCGACCACAATTACGGACACCGCCGCTACGAAAATGCCGCTTCACTCTTACTGGGAATAATTCTCATCGCGACCGCCCTGCTGATGATTGGGACTTCAATCGAAAAATTTACGCATCACCAAGCGATTAAAACCGTGCATTTTTCCGCCATATTTGTAGCTATAACCGCGATTTGCTGTAAGGAATTGCTTTTTCGTTATATGTTGAATGCGGCAAAGCGTGCGAAATCAGGGCTGCTAATTGCTAACGCTTGGCACGCGCGTTCAGATGCGGCAGCGTCGGTTGTGGCTTTATGCGGCATTGTGGGAAATATGCTGGGATTTTTGGTATTCGATGCGCTTGCGGCACTAATTGTCGGCACGGTGATTTGCAAAGTTGGTTTTAAGTTTGCTTTTGAGGCTTTGCAAGATTTGATTGATGCGGCAGCGGATGCGGAAACTATCGCCAAAATATCCCAAATCGCCGCTAATCAAAACGGCGTGCTTGGTTTTCACGATTTACGCACCCGCAAAACGGGTAGCGATGTTTTTGTTGATATTCATATCGAAGTCAATCGCAATTTAACGGTGGTTGAAGGACACGACATCGCCGTTGCCGTGCGGCGTAATTTGCTGGAACTTGACAACATCGCCGATGTTTTAGTGCATATCGATCCCGCAAAGGAAATAACGGTAAATAGCAATCAAAATTCCGCGACGCGCGGGGGCGGTTCTTAATTTCTTTGAAGTGTGTATTTTTATGCTCTCCATAATGAGAGACTGCCACGCTCAGAATGACGGTGAAACAACATAACGGTAAAAAATAAAAAAATCCGCCGTATTTCTACGGCGGTTTTTTTGTATCTACAACTTACGGGACTTAAATCGAAGAAAAATGGTTTCTCCCCCGCACGCTGCGGGCAGCTGACGACTTACTCGATGTCGTAGCGGAGGTTGAGCCAATAATTGCGTCCTGGCATCATTCTTTGATAGCGGTTGGTGTAGGCGAGCTGTTTTCTACCGCGAGAAGTTGTCTCGTAAGTTGCGTAATCAATAAAGTTTTGGTCGAAAAGATTGTTGATTACACCGCTAACTACCAAACCGTTCTGGAATTTATAAGAGCTACCTAAATCGACGATATGCGCATTTTTGAAATATTCACCGACACCAGCATTGGCACTATGCGAAGTTGAAGTCGGCGTGCGCATATTTCCCGTCCAGCGTAAATATGTATCCCAGCCGTTGTTGCGATGCGAGAGTTTTGCCGATGCTTTATGTTGCGGCATTGTGGTGAGCGGTGCTCCTTCGTTGTCGCCAGATTTTTGTTCGGTTTTGGTGTAGGCGTAATTCAAGTCGAGAGCGAGACCGCCTGGAATGACATTAGTCAGAAACGGTTTGAAATTCGCCGAAAGTTCCACGCCCTTGCTTTCTGCTTTATCGACATTGGCGTAAATCGAACAAGTTGTGCCGTCGTGATTTCCGCAAATGCCGTAATTATTCGGAAGTTCTTCGCCCGCGTCATAACTTTGGGTTTTGATTGCGTATTTGTATTGGGTGTAAAACAAAGTTGCGGATAAATCGACTGGTTCGGTTTCATAAATTGCACCGATTTCGTAATTCCAAGAGCGTTCGACATCAAGCTTACCGTTACCGTATTGCTCCACTCCTGCGGCAGTCGTATCCAAATAACCATCACCGTTACGAGCAGCAAGCGGTGGAGTTGTCATACCACCAGCAACACCCGCTTTCAAAGTCAAATTTTGAGTCGGATAAACATTGACATAAGCACGCGGTGTAAGGAAATTGCCGAAAGTTTGCACTTTTGTGCCACGCAAACCAGCAGTCGTTGAAACATAGTCATTGATGAAATATTCCGCTTCGGCGAATAATCCTGCTTGATACGCGGCTTTATCCGTGCCGTTAGAACGGTTGTAGAGCCGCTCGAATGAATATGAAGGACCAGCAGAAACATTGATATGCGATGTATCGGAAAGTTTGAAGTCTTTATTCCAAGTCGATTGCGCCTGAATTTGCTGGTTCAAAACCATTTTGTCGTGCTGAACTACACCTTTTTTACTTCCGACTTTTTCGGCAATTGTGCCGCGTTCGTTAGTTTCATTAGTGTCGTGCGGATAGCGGATTGTGTCGTCGTATTGAATATAGCTATTGATATTGCCGAAATCGTATTTACCGTCGTGATTTAAGACGGTGGAATATTTGTGATGCTCGCGCACCGCGGTGTAGGACGCACTAGAAGTGTTGAGCGAACCGTAACGGTGATAAATGTAGTCTTGGTCGAGATAGAAAGAATTATTTTCATTCGGTTTGAAGCTCAACCGTCCGCCGATTGAGCGTTGTTCATAACCCGTCGGTGAATGCGATGTATATGGATTGTGCGAAGTTACCGTCCAGCCGTCGATTTCATCTTGACGGAAAGAATTTTGCCCGCCGCGGTTGTATTTTCCCCGTAAATTAAATCCAATTTGCTCATTTATAGGCGCGGCGAAATAACCGTTAATCCCACCAGAATTTCCCCAATGATCGCGATCTTCTTGCAAACGAGTTTCCAAGGACACCGATGCTACCGCGTGGTCTGGAATATCTTTGGTAATCACATTTACCACGCCGCCCATCGCATTTGTGCCATACATCGTCGAAGCAGGACCACGAATAACTTCCACACGGTCAATCATCGAAGTTGGCGGTATCCAGTTGGTCGTTACATCAAAACCGTTACCGTCAAAGCCGTCCGACATATTTTTTCTTTTGCCATCAACTGCAATCAGCGTATATTTCGACGGCATTCCGCGCATATAAATCGTCGTCGTCCCCGTTTTACCGACTTCGGTTGCAACACCTGGCACTTCCTGCACGATATCGCCTAAATCCTTAATCGGCTTGTTTTCAATATCTTCCTTATGCACCACGGAAATCGTCGCGGGCGCATCTTTTATCCGCTGACTACGACCTGACACCGTAATCACACCTAAATCCGCATAACTAGCAGCATCACTCGCCGTTGTATCCGTAGGAATTGTTGAGCCTAAATTCGTCAAATCATTACTTTGTGCGACATATTCGTTATAGGAATTTGTATTACTAATCGTGTCAGTTGTCGGATTATTCACCGCAGTTCCGAGATTAGTAAGCGAATTACTTTGCGCGGAATAATTTGTATAACCGCCAGCTTCATCGATTAAAGAGGCATTTGCATTTGAACCGAGCAAATCACCGTCAGTCGAAGACCAAATTCGAGATTGCGGAGAAGGAGTTTGCAAATCGATTTTGTCGGCTGCGGCATCGGAAATTGCAGTTGCGGTTGCAGCAGAAAGGATTGAAAATTTCAATAGATTTTGTTTCTTCATAAGATTAAATAAATGTAGTTGATAGGAATTAGCATTTTATTTAGTCTTATCTCTTTATTTATGATTTAATTTTCAAATACATATGTTTATGCGCAAAAAAAAAAAAAAAACGGTTATTTTTACCGTAAATAAATATAACCCGCAGTGATTAACAAATACCTTTTAGAAATAAAAAAATCCCGCCAAAAGACGAGATTTTTTAGATTAAAAAAAATCAGAACTAGTAATTATCATTTTCTAATTCATAAGCTCTAATTGCTTCTTCATTGAGCAAAGTTAAATCAATATTGTCAAGACCTTTCAATAATCTCTCACGACGGTCAGCATCAACTTCAAAGGGATATTTTTTATCGCCCGCAATAATCAATTGCTGCTCTAAATCAATGGTTACGGAAAAATCGTGTGGCAATTTTGCTAATTCTTCCCGAACTTCCCGCGGCTGGACAATCGGCAAATGTCCGTTATTAAACCAATTGTTACGGAAAATATCCGAATATCCACCCGCAATAATTATGTGCAATCCCGCATCTTGCAAAGCCCAAGCCGCGTGCTCACGAGATGAACCACAACCGAAATTCTCTCCCGTAACTAATATTCCAGCACCTTTATATTTATCCTGATTTAAGGGAAAATCACTCTTCGGAGTTTTATCTTCGTTATAACGCCAAGGATCGAAAGCAAATTCACCAAATCCCGTCTTAAAAATACTCTTCAAATATTGCTTGGGAATAATAATATCGGTATCAATATTGTCCGCCATCAAGGGAATAACGGTGGAAGTGTATGTAATTAAAGCTTGCATTTTTGCCTCTTTATTTTTGATTTACGGTTATGTATATATAGTCGTTTCAATTCAAAATAAGACAAGGCAGCGAGCCGAAGACAGTATTCCTAATACGGCGAGGCGAAGCTAACGAAGTATTATTTTGAAGTGGAACGACTATAAATGAATAAAACGCTATAAAGTGCTTGTTTTTATTCATTCCAATTTACGGCATTTGCCGCAAAAAGCGAAATTTTCAGTCTTATTTTTTATTAAAGGAAAATCAAATGATTAAAGAAATTCCCGCAGTTTTCGGCTCTGTTTTTGCACCTGATATGCCTGTTGCGAAATTTTCCGACGGTAAATGGCAGGAAACCGTTTGGCAATCTAGCAATAAATTAGAACTACATCCAGCTTGTCATTGTTTGCATTACGGTAGCGAAATTTTCGAAGGAATGAAAGCCTTCCGCCACGCCGACAATTCAATCCATATTTTCCAACTTGATGCGGGCGTAGAAAGAATGCGCAAATCCGCCGCCTCACTTTATCTTCCAGTTCCCGATGCCGAACAAATGAAAAGTATGATTATCGAAGCGGTCAGACGCGGTAATGAATTCGTCCCCGACTCGCGCGGCGCAATGTATATCCGCCCTACTCTCCTCGGCACTGAAGCTATCGTTGGCGCAGCAGGACATCCGTCGCACGAAGCACTACTTTATATATTGGTTTCCCCAGTCGGTGATTATTTCAAACAAGGCTCACAACTGCGGATTTATGTAGAAACCGAACATCAACGCTGCGCACCGCATATGGGTAGCATCAAAACTGGTGGAAATTACGCCGCCGCCCTACCTTGGACAATGATTGCCGAAGAAAAATATAACGCACAGCAAGTTTTATTCTGCCCGAACGGCGATGTGCAAGAAACGGGAGCCTCAAATTTCATCTTAATTGACGGTAAAACCTTAATCACCAAGCCGCTAACCAGCGAATTTTTACACGGCATCACTCGCCGCTCGATTTTGCAAGTCGCCCGTGATAACGGTTACACCGTCGATGAGCGCAATTTCACCGTCGCAGAAATCAAAGAAAAAGTTCAAAACGGCGCAGAAGCTATTTTGACTGGCACTGCCGCCGTCCTCTCACCTGTAACCGTATTCATCATTGATGGACAAGAAATTCCAGTCCAAAAACAAGAAGAAGCACTCAAACTACGCAAATTCATCACCGATATCCAATACGGTCTCGCCGAAGATAAACACTCTTGGCTCAGCAAAGTCGGTGTCTTCACCGCCTAGTCGGTAGCACCGACGGGCATTCCTTATTTGAACCTACAAGTACCGTTAATTTGTATTTATTTGCAAAACAAATCCGCCGTTTTTTTACACGGCGGATTTTTTTATTTTCACCGTCAATTTATGTCTCTTCCGTCATTTTGAGCGCAGCGAAAAATCCCGCTGCAACCGTTATTCAATCCGTAAGAAAAACATCATCATTTGTCAGACATACTGATACACAACAGCAGCAAAACAGCAGTATTCGCGGTAGAAACTAGCGATTTATTTATAAGACATCGGTATGAATTATTCATACGGAAATAGTTGAAAATAATTCAATTGTATGAATTTATGTGATATTTGTTATGTGCTTGAGTGGTATATCGTCGCCCCCCCAAATCGGGGTAGGCTATAATTGTAAGTAAGGATACCTACATCCTGGTTAATGTTATAGCCACCCCCCAAATCTTGTACGAAGTATACGGTATAAACCATATACAAACACATACATTTGAGAGGGGAGAGTATCTAGCGATATTGGCCGTAATAAGAGCGTTTATGGCATTCTTTATTAAGAATGGAGCTCGC
>JAGBJT010000008.1 GCA_017934275.1 Cardiobacteriaceae bacterium
AAGAGGGGTGAGCGGAAATATCGGAGTCCGTTATAATTTCAAATAAAGAACGGTAAAAATAAACCATAACAGCTGGAAATTATTAGCAGAAGATATACGGTAAAATAATCAAACAGCTAAAAAATTTAAAAAGCGAAAAGAAGAAATTCTTTTCGCTTTTTTTTGTTTGTTTTTAGAACCGTTACATAAATTCCTGCAAAACTCGTCATTCTGAGCGAAGCGAAGAATCTAACTTACTGATTTGTAGAGATTCTTCGCCTACGGCTCAAAATGACGGGGGTTACAGGAATTTCTGTAAGAATATGGAGGAAAAACTTAGAGATTGCCGCGCAATGACATCGGTAGTTGTAGAGCTATTGCACAGAAGATAAATCAGTCAAAATAAAAAATATCGTATAAAAATGATAAAATAATTTTGAAAAAAATTGTCAGAAAATGACGATACATCATCAACAAATAGGGAAGATTTATGAATTTACAACTTGATTTTTATGCCACACTGTTGGCGCTTGTCGGAGTGCTTTTGCTTGGACGCTTTATTATTTCCAAAAGTGAATTTTTAAGCTATTACAACATACCTGAACCAGTAGTCGGCGGCATTATTGTCGCCGTTATTTTGTTTTGTTTGTCGAAGTTCGGCGATATTTCTTTCGGCTTTGAAAGCGCAATGAAAGATCCACTTTTGCTTTCTTTTTATTCAAGTATCGGTTTGAGTGCGGATTTTTCCTCCTTCAAAAAAGGCGGAAGAGTGCTGATTGGATTTTTGATAATCGTGAGCATTTTGCTGTTTTTCCAAAATCTTGTTGCGGTCGGTGCGGCAATGGCGATGGGGCAAAATCCTGCGCTCGGACTTCTTGGCGGTTCAATCACGATGAGCGGCGGACACGGAACAGGGGCTGCTTGGGCGGATACCTTCGTCAAAGCTCCGTATAACTTTGCCGCCTCCAACGAAGCGGCGATGGCAGCAGCGACTTTCGGATTGGTGATGGGCGGAATTATCGGCGGTCCAGTTGCGGCATATTTGATAAAAAAACACAACTTAAAACAAAACCACTTGCAAAATAAAGCAGAGGAAACCGTCTTCGAAGACCCAGAACGCGAGCGGCGCATCACGGCAATAACCTTCGTGGAAAGCTTGGCTCTGATTGCAACTTGCTTATTTATCGGCACAAAATTAGCGGCTTGGGTGAATTCCTTCGGTTTCAAGACTACGCTGCCGACTTTCGTTTATTGCTTGTTAGTCGGGGCAATTTTGCGTAACGGTTTGAATTTCAGCGGAATTCACAAGGTTTTCGACCGTGAAATTTCGGTGTTGGGGAATGTGAGTTTGTCATTATTTTTAGCATTCACGCTAATGACTTTGAATTTAGCTCAACTTGCGGCGATTGCACTACCGATGACGATTATTTTGATTTTGCAAGTAGTAATGATGATTTTCTTTGCAATTTTTATAACTTTCCGTTTTTGCGGACGAGATTACGACGCGGCGGTTTTATCCGCTGGACATTGCGGTTTCGGGCTAGGTGCGACACCTACCGCGATTGCCAATATGCAAACCGTAACCGCGCATCACGGAATGAGCCATATGGCGTTTATCGTCGTGCCGTTAGTCGGTGCCTTTTTTATCGATTTGGTAAATGCGATTGTGATTTCCATCTTCGCACAATTACCGTTATGGTAAAGAGTGCAGAAAATTATCTATAACAGAGTTAAAAATTAAAAAATAATTTAGTGTTCTGATAAATTTTTTCAGCCAGAATATTTTCATCTTCCTCACGGCATTTAGCAATCATTTTGAGGACTTCTGGAAGATATTCTGGCTTATTTATTTTTGGAGTAGGGCTTAAATTTTTCGGTGCAAGATATGGGGCATCGGTTTCGATTAGGAGTTTATTTTCTGGAATAAATTTGACAATTTCCCGTAAATTTTCACCGCGAGAGGGGTCGCATATCCAACCTGTAATACCGATATAAAAATCCTGACTTATTGCCCATTCAAGTTGATATTTATCTCCCGTAAAGCAATGCCAGACCGCATTTGTGAATTTCGCACGGTTAGTTTCCAAAATACGGCGGAAGTCGGTAAAGGCATTTCTTTCGTGTAAAAAAAGCGGTTTTTGAACTTCACTGGCAATTTCAATTTGATTGATAAAACATTTTTTCTGATTAGCCGCTAATGCGAAATTACGGAAATAATCAAGTCCTGTTTCACCAACAGCAAGGATTTTTTTATGCTGCAATAAAAGTAAATGCGCAGGAATAAAACTTGATTTCCAATCATTAGCGTGATGCGGATGAAAACCGACGGTAGAGTATAAATTTTCTTCTACAAGACTGAGTTCTAAACCTTTTTCATTAGAAAATTTATCCGAGCCTGTGATGATGATTTCGCTTACACCGTAATTATTCGCTTCTCGGATTATTTCTTGATAATTATTAAGCAAAGATTTGCTACATAAATTGCAACCGATATCGATGAGTTTCATAGAATTGTGTAAAATAGTGTGAAATTTTTATTTATCTTACCATTAAATTAAGCAAAAGATTGGAAAAAATATGTCAAAGAGAAGAATTTTTGTTACAAGTGCTCTGCCTTACGCCAACGGTGCAATTCATTTAGGTCATATGGTCGAATATATTCAAACCGATATTTGGGTGCGATTTCAACAAATGCGCGGCAATGAATGTCATTATGTTTGCGCCGATGATTCGCACGGCACACCGATAATGATTAGAGCGGAAAAAGAGGGAATTACACCGCAGGAACTTATCGATAAAACAAAAAAAGAACATCAAAGAGATTTTCAAGGTTTTTTGGTTAATCATCACAAATATCACTCCACTCACAGTGCGGAAAATAAGGAATTAACTTCCGATATTTATCTCAAATTAAAATCCTCTGGATTTATAAAAGAAGAGACAATTTCACAATCTTTTGACCCTGAAAAGCAAATGTTTTTGCCTGACAGATTTGTAAAAGGGGAATGCCCAAAATGCCACGCCAAAGATCAATACGGTGATAATTGCGAAAATTGCGGCACAACTTATTCACCGACGGATTTAATCAATCCCTATTCGGTTTTAACGGGAGCTACTCCGATTAAAAAAGAATCTTTGCATTACTTTTTCGACCTGCCAAAATTCGAAACAGAGTTGAAAAATTGGTTAAAGAGTGCAAATATTCAAGACACAATGCGTAATAAATTGCAAGAATGGTTTATCGCTGGTTTGCAGGCTTGGGATATTTCTCGTGATGCACCGTATTGGGGATTTGAAATTCCTGAGGCGGAAAATAAATATTTCTATGTTTGGCTTGATGCACCGATTGGATATTTTGCGGCGTTTAAGAATTTATGCGTTGAGAGAAATATTGATTTTGAGGAATTTATCAAGCCTGATACTCAAACGGAACTTTATCATTTTATCGGCAAAGATATTGCATATTTCCATATGTTATTCTGGCCAGCAGTGCTAAAAGGGGCAAATATTAGACAGCCAACAGGGGTGTTTTGCCACGGATTTTTAACCGTAAATGGTGAAAAAATGAGTAAATCTCGCGGCACATTTATCAAGGCAGAGACATACTTAAAGCACTTGCGACCTGAATATTTAAGATATTACTTCGCATCAAAATTATCGGCAAAAGTTGAAGATATCGATTTGAATTTAGAAGACTTCCGTCAAAAGGTAAATTCTGATTTGGTCGGTAAATTGGTGAATTTAGCTAGCCGTTGCGCACCGTTCTTAACTCGCCTTGCAGGGAATAAATTAAGTTCAGAATTATCCGATAGAAGCCTGTTCGATTTATTTGCCGAGAAGTCGGAAATTATTGCGGATTATTACGAAAAACGAGAATATTCTTTCGCTATCAAAGAAATTATGAATTTAGCCGATAAAGCTAATGAATATATTGATGCTGAAAAACCTTGGGTGTTGGCAAAAGAGGAAAATAAAGCCGAAGAGGTGCAAAAAATTGCAACGATAGGGTTAAACGCTTTCCGCCAATTGATTATCTATTTGAAACCGATTTTGCCGCAAATCGCTAAAGATAGCGAAGAGTATCTCAAATGCGGTGAATTAAGTTGGGAAGATGTAAAAAAACCATTTATCGATAAGGAATTAGGAATATTCAAAGCCTTGTTACAAAGAGTAGAAGAAAAACAAATTGCAGCAATCATCTCTGACAGTAAAGAAGATTTAAGTAAAGAGAATAATATCGGTAAAAAAACAGATAAGAAAAAAACAGCTGACAGTGTAGAAAATAATACGCCATCTGAAATTGCAATTGATGATTTCGCCAAACTCGATATCCGTATTGCAGAAGTATTAGAGTGCGAAAAAGTTGAAGGTTCGGATAAGCTTTTGAAGTTTAAGTTGAATGTCGGAGAATTAGGCGAAAAACAAGTCTTCTCTGGTATCGCAAAATATCACCAACCCGAAGAATTACTCGGCAAATTAGTTGTGTATTTAGCAAATCTAAAACCGCGCAAAATGCGCTTCGGTATTAGTGAAGGAATGATTTTATCCGCCTCAAATGAAGAAAATTTGCAAGTGCTTCTAGCAAGCGGCAGAGCCAAAGCGGGAATGCGGATTTCTTGATTTTTTCAACAATGAACGATAAAACTTATTTGCAAGCTGTAATGCAGGCACTGGAAGAAATTAAAAACGGTGAATATGAGGAGTTTGATAGAGTTGAAGAGATGAGGGAAAGTCTTTTTAGCGATGAAGACGATGAGGAAACCGATTATTTTTACAGTGCAGAAAATCAGCAAAAAATTCTTGCAGCGATTAAACGCCTAGAACAAGGCGAATTTGTTGAATATTCACCGCCTCTTAATGAATAATGGTATGTATCAAATATTCAGAAATTAGACGAGTTTTAAGTTTTGCAGAAGAAACCGTATGCGAAATAAAAAAACTGGCAGTCGAATGTGATGTTTATCCGCCCTCAAACGATGATTTTTTACTTTATGCGACTGATGATAATTATCTCGTCGGATTTATTATTTGGCGAGAGATTTTACCTGAAATTGAGCTTTTATCTATTGCAGTTAGAAGAGAATATCGAGGGCAAAAAATAGGGCAAGAGTTGTTAAAAATAGCGGATAGATATTGGAAAAAAAATGCTGATAAGGTATTTTTAGAGGTTCGAGAGAGTAATTTTGTTGCAAGTAATTTATATACGAAATTCGGTTTTCAAGAAATTGCACGGCGAGAAAATTATTACCCTACAAAAAATGGCAGAGAAGCGGCAATAATTATGTGTCGTGAATATAAATAAATATAGTCGTTTCAATTCAAAATAAAACAAGGCAGCGAGCCGAAGACAGTATGCAGAATACGGCGAGGCGAAGCTAACGCAGTATTATTTTGAAGTGGAACGACTATATATATACGAGAGAATATATAAAGGATAAATAATGGCAGAAATATTATCGAATGATTGGCGTGATAGAAGAACATTTGCCATCATCAGCCACCCTGATGCAGGCAAAACCACTTTAACCGAAAAGTTGCTTTTGTTCGGCGGTGCAATTCAAATGGCGGGCACGGTAAAAGGTCGCAAAGCAGCGCGGCACGCAACTTCGGACTGGATGCAGATGGAGCAAGAGCGGGGAATTTCGGTTACCAGTTCCGCAATGCAGTTTCCTTATAAAGGCAAAGTTATAAATCTACTCGACACCCCAGGGCACGAGGACTTTTCGGAAGATACTTACCGCACTTTAACCGCCGTCGATTCCGCTTTAATGGTGATTGATTGCGCAAAAGGCGTGGAAGAGCGGACGATTAAATTGATGGAAGTCTGCCGTCTGCGTGATACTCCGATATTCTCTTTTATCAATAAACTAGACCGTGAAGGCAGAGAACCGCTAGAACTTTTAGATGAAGTAGAAAGAATATTAAAAATCAAATGTGCTCCCGTTACTTGGCCAATCGGAATGGGTAGAAGTTTGAAAGGTGTATATCATTTAGAAAAAGATGCGGTTTATTTTTATGAAACAGGTAAAAATTCTGTAATCAACAGTGGTGAAATTGTGCAGGGCTTGGATAACCAAAGATTGGAAGAATTATTGCCAGACAGTATTGCAGATTTTCGTGAAGAGATAGCTTTAATTAAGGAAGCAGGTAATAAATTTAACCGCGAAGAGTATCTAAAAGGAAAGCTCACACCCGTATATTTTGGTTCGGCGATTGCTAATTTTGGCGTGCGAGAGATGTTAGATGATTTTGCCGAATTTGCACCGCCACCGCAAGCGAGAAATACCACCAGCCGTGCTATCAGCCCTGATGAGAAGAAATTCAGCGGTTTTGTGTTCAAAATTCAAGCCAATATGGACCCCAAACACCGCGACCGTATTGCTTTTATGCGGATAAACTCTGGTGAATTCCATCCAGGGATTAAATTAAAGCAAGTTCGTTTGAATAGAGAAGTCAAAATTCCCGAGGCTTTAACCTTTCTCGCAGCCGAAAGAGGACATACGGACAAGGCGGTTGCAGGCGATATTATTGGCATTCACAACCACGGAACGATTCGCATCGGTGATAGTTTTAGTGAAGGTGAGGATATTCAATTTACGGGGATACCTGATTTTGCCCCTGAATTATTCCGTCGAGCTCGTCTTAAAGATCCGTTAAAAATGAAGGCATTGCTCAAAGGTTTGGGCGAATTATGCGAAGAGGGGGCGACGCAATTTTTCAAACCATTAAACGGTAATGACCTGATTTTAGGAGCGGTTGGTGTCCTGCAATTTGATGTAGTAAAACAGCGCTTGAATGATGAATACGGCATTCCTTGCGAATTTGAAGCGGTTGCGGTAAATACCGCTCGTTGGATTGAATGCGATGACGAAAAATTATTAAAGCAATTTACGGATAAATTCAACGCCAATTTAGCTCTGGATCATTACGGTCATTTGGTTTATATCGCACCAAGCCGAGTTAATCTGCAAATGACCCAAGAAAAATTCCCAGATGTGAGATTTTTACAAACAAGAGACCATTTAAGTTGATGGAAAAATATAAAAAATTATTACCAACAGTGCAATTTTTAACGCTTAAAAATATAACTAACTTTGCATTTTTCATCTCATTTTTGCTATGTTGGTTATTAGCTAGTGGTTATAACTATGGTTTGATTATTTTAAGCATAGCTGGAATTTGTTTAATGCTGAAAAATAACCCCATAGAGATAAAAAATTCGCGCTTAAACGATTTTTACCGTAAATATTATTCTCTTCTCATTATTCCGCTTTACCTAATTCTTTGGTATTGTCGAGATTTTGGGATAATTATGTGTTCTTTATTTGCTTTATACATATTACTCATAAATTATAAAACAAGCCGAAAATTTACTTCACAAAATAAATTTATATTGGCAGTCGTTTTATATTGCTTGTTAGAAAGTTTATTTGTGCAAATTCCCAACTATGAGTTAAGAGAATATAAAAATCTTCGAGTTATATTTTTAGTCGGTATTTTTGCTTTTTATTTATTTTTGCATTATGCGCAGAAAATAGAAATTTTTATCAATGCAATTTCTGCGTTTCTCTTGGTTTCTTTTGTCTGTGTCTTTTATGCCAGAATATTTGCGCATATTCCAGTTGGAAAAGAATTTAATCACATTATTCACCACACGATATTTTCTAACCTTGTATTGTTGTTTTCCGCTTGTTTATTTTTACTAGCTGAAGATGTAAAAAATAATCTCGCTAAATATTCATATTACGGAATTGCTGCGCTTGGACTATTTGCCGCGTTTTTATCAGGTGCGCGGGTGTCTTTGCTGGTATTACCAGTGCTTTTATTTTGGATTTTGATTTTTTCAAATAGCAAAAATAAGCGCAAAATTTTGTTTCTATTGGCGGCAATTGCGGCAATTTACGCTTGTTATTACGGGATTTTTTCTCTTTTTGAACTACATCGGCAATCGGTTTTATCGGATATCGTGAATTATTCGCAGGGAAATTCTTTAACCTCACAAGGTATGCGCCTTGAAATGTATAAATGCGGTTTGCAGATTTTTGCGGACAAGCCGATTTTGGGTGGATATGTTGATAGCGATATTTATGTTTATTCCGCAAAAAATATTTGTAGTCCGCTATTTTTGCGAATTGACTTTTTACATTTTCATAATGAATACATCGACCGTCTTGCCCGCACTGGAATAATTGGTTTTTTATTACAACTTACTTTCTTATTACTTCCACTTTATTTTTATTCATCGATTTACCGTCAAAATAAAGCAAATAGATATGCGCAACTAGGAATAATTTTATGCTTCTGGGCGATGGTTATTTCCCTACCTGATGCGATGTTTTTTCACAAAATAAATTGGTCATTTGCAACGCTTTTACATTGCTATTTTGTTGCAAATATTTTGACAAATAAAAAATTAAAAAAGATGTGAAAGTAAAAAACATCAATCAGTGCTGAAATTTCTTTAACACATAAGACAAAACAGGGGAAGCAACTATTTCACGGTTATGCACGCTGCGGTATAGAGCGGCGATATCTTGTGCATTTCGTTTGATTTGCAAAAGAGTTGCTTCTTTGTGATAAAGGAAAAGAATTTGGTCGCCAACTTGCAAATTAGTTGTTGCTTTGGGGAGAATTACTTCGCTTTTATTGCGAATTAACATAATCGGCAAGGCATTTTTTAAGCTCTCCGCATTCTCATTTTTTGACCAAAGAGAGTGCATTCGCAAAATATGTCCGCTTTTGAGATATTCGACGACAGCGGGAGCGCGTTTTTCGTTAATTTTCAAAACATAGTGGCGGGGGATTTTATTGCCGCAAAGTTCCTCAATTTGTTTGAGCAAATTTTCTGCCCAATCTTCGCTTTGATGTAGAGATTTTTCGATAAAGCTATACAAAATCCCGCGTGCGATGCGGGGAAAAATTTCGCTCACGATTAAATCTGCCTCTTCCAAAACCCAATCAAAACCCGCTAGTGAGAATAGTTTTTCGTTTGCGCTTTGGTTTTGCCGTCCTGCTGTGAAGATGGTCGGGCGCATTTTTTTGGCAGTCATTGCAATGGTTAAGTTGTCGGCATCACTGTTATGCGCGGCGACAATTGCTACTGCTTGGTTTATTTTTGCCTCGCGGAGAGTTATTTCTTCCGTGCCTGTGCCGCTGATATGCGGTTTATTTTGTTCCTTTGCGCTGCGGTCGCTGACGATTACCGTATCAATTCCTTCAAATTCCAGAAAGCGTTCCAAAGTAACACCGAGACTACCGTAACCGCAAATAATCCAAGTTCCAAGCGGTGGATTGATAGTTTCTTGATAATCCGAACCAGGACGGGCGAGCAATTTATTGAGCAATTCATTTATATGCGGACGACGCAGACCGCGCGTAATCCTTTCGACAAAAATACGGTTAGAGTTGATAACCGTATCCGCACCGATAGCTTTAGCGCGAGAATGAGTTTTTTCGTTGCTGGTGCGGCAAATAATCTGAAAACGGTTACGGTCGCTAGATAGAAGTTTGGCAGAAAGAGCAATTTTGATATTCGCTTCATCGTTATCGGTAATCGCAACGATGGCACGGCAATGCGGTGAGCGTAAGCCCGCGCGGTGCAAAAGTTCGATATTTTCCGCTTCACCGCTAATCGCCAGCAAACTTTGTAATTCTGGTTCGAGAGCAATACGGTTAATTCTTTCCGCGTCTTTATCGATAACTACGCAGGAATATCCAGCATCAACTAGCAGTTTCGCCAAGCGTTTTCCTGGCTCGCCGAAGCCGCAAATAATCACAAACCTTTTTTTCAATTGCGCGACATTGCGAGTAAAACGGTTTTCTTCCAAAGCTTGCTGGAAGACGCTATCACCGAGCAGAGCAATAATTTTCCCCGCTGCGTATAACCAAGCAGGGACGGTGTAATACACACTCAACGCCACCCAAACTCTTTGCCAATCGGAAAAATTAACGGGAATTTCACCGTAACCGATAGTTGTTGCGGTATAGCTAATCCAGTAGAAGGATTGAAAAATCGTCAATCTGGTGATTTCGCCGTTTTCATCAACGGTAGGAATTAAGTGCATTCCCAAAACCGCCACCGCATAGCAGAAAAGCAGCACGAGGGCAGGGCGGCGCATTTTGCGGAAAATGAGATAGACGACTTCATTCATTAATAAAAATCCAGATATTCGTAAAAAATTGCCGTTTATCGCTGCCCGAGAGCGTCAAAAATAGTGATTACCACCGACACGGCATTGGCGACAAGTGCTCCTGCGCAAAAAGAAACGATGGTGGAAATATGCGAGCCGTCTAAATCGCCCGTGCTGAATGTCCAAGTAAAAATTGCGAGCAAAAAGTGCAAATTCGCCACCATACTTGCGGCAAGCAGCAAAACTCCGAGATAAGTGCGGTCGCCGAATTTCAAAATCATGCAAACGACACTCACCAAAAATGCAAAGAACAATTCCAATTTACCGTGCTGGTCAGGATCGGCAATATCGCCGTAAACAAAAGAAAAATTTAAGGTAAAAGCAAGCAGAATAAAAAAAGCAAACCACAATCGCTCGTTGAACATCGTTAATAACTCCGTATTTCGTTTTATTGATTCTAGGGCGCATCTAAAAATTCGTCATTCTGAACCGAAGGTGAAGAATCCTTATCAGTAGATCCTTCGCTATGCTCAGGATGACGGCGGTAAAAAACATTTTTTTAATTTTTGGATGCGCCCTCTATTTAAGGCTATGCGCTAAAAAATTCGTTACGAGCGAAAAATCAGCTTTATTTACCGCCACAATTTCATCAATCGGACGGTTAATGATTTCGGCAAGTTCGGGCATTTGTAAATATTCACTCGGCGTGCTTACTAGCATTTGTAAAACTTCTTCATTACTAAACCGCATTGCGTTACGGGCAATTTGCGCGCATTCGATTAGCGGAGTATTCGCGCCCGCAAGATTTCCTTCCGCATTTACAAGTTTTTTTCCCGCTACTTTTACTTTTATCCCGAGTAAATCAAATTCTGAAATATCCGCGCCGAGAGGGCTCATCGCATCGGTTACCAGCATTAAACGCCTTGCGTCATAAACCTTCCCCGCGGCAAATAGCGAATAAACACTACTGTGAATACCGTCGGAAATAATCCCCGCAAATAAATCAAGAGCCGCGGCGGTCGCAAAAATACTCGGCTCACGGGCAGAAAAAGCAGGCATCGCGTTCATTAAATGAGTAATTCCCCGCAAGCCGTTTTCCTTGCCGCGGACGATATCTTCTGCTGTTGCGAGAGTATGTCCTGCATTGATTAACGGTGAAATGGAACTTAAACGGCGAATTTCCGTATTTGAAAAAAATTCGGGAGCGATGGTAAAAATTGATTTTTCAAGCGTATTGCGGTGTTTTTCAAGAAGCGTCCAATCATCGTTATTGATACGGCGGACAAATTCCTGACGATGCGTGCCGCGCTTTTGGGGATTGATAAAAGGTCCCTCGAAATGTGCGCCAAAAATACCGCGAATATTGTTTTTTTGGCAATCGGCAATGAGAGAGATGAATTTTTCTAATTTGCTCGCTTGGTCGGTAATAAAAGTCGGAAAAATTACCGCCGTGCCGAATTTTTTCTGCGCTTGCAAAATCTCGGCAATTTCATCGGAATTATTTGCAGTATTTGCCAAAATTCCACCGCCACCGTTGATTTGCGTATCAATAAAACCAGGCGACAAAATCACATCAGGCAAATCAATAACGGAAAAATCAGGAGAAATTTCCTTTTCGTCGATTAGCGTGGTAAGGCGGTTTTCTTTAATTTCCACGCATTTGCCGTATTCAATTTTCCCAGAGCGAAAAATGCCGCAAGGACGGTAAATTTTGCTTTGCATACTTTTTCCTTAACCGTTAAACATAAAAAAAACGCCCCTGAAAATCAGGGGCGAAAAACTAACATAAGGAGATGAAAATGGAGGCTGGGGTCGGAATTGAACCGGCGTCTACGGTTTTGCAAACCGCTGCATAACCACTTTGCTACCCAGCCGTAGCTTGTTATATGTAAAAAACTACAAAAAAATAAAACCGCTAAAAGCGGCTTTATTTGAGAATTTGGAGCGGGAAACGAGGCTCGAACTCGCGACCCCAACCTTGGCAAGGTTGTGCTCTACCACTGAGCTATTCCCGCAAAAGAGCCGCGCATTTTAGTGATAAAAAATTGTTCGTCAAGAAAAAAATCAAATTTCTCGGCAAAAAAAAATCTACTTGCTTGAAAAATAAAGATTTTCATCTTCTCGTATTTATTCTTTTTTACAAAAACAACTTTTATAGTCGTTCCACTTCAAAATAATACTGCGTTAGCTTCGCTTCGCCGTATTAGGCATACTGTCTTCAGCTCGCTGCCTTGTCTTATTTTGAATTGAAACGACTATATTTATTAAGGAAAAAAAATTATGAAACGACCAAAATTTAGCTTTGCTCACACAATGTTGCGAGTAAAAGATTTAGAAAAATCATTGGATTTTTACTGCCGCATTCTTGGTATGCAGCTTGTCTGCCGTGATGATTATCCAGAAGCTAAGTTTTCCCTGTGCTTTTTAAGCTTTGCCGACGAGCGAGAAATTCCAGAAAATCAAGAAGAAAAACGCCACTGGCTAGCAACAACGCGGGGAATTTTGGAACTTACTCACAATTGGGGCACGGAAAATAATCCTGATTTTTTCTATGACACAGGTAACGGTAAAACTGGTGGATACGGTCATATCGCGATTAGCGTTGATGATTTTGCGGCAGCAATCAGCTATTTAGATAAAGAAAATGTGCCATTCAAAAAGCGTCCCGAAGAAGGGAGAATGTCCGATATCGCTTTTATCCTCGACCCTGACGGATATTTCGTAGAAATAATCAAGCAGCACAAATAAACAGCAACATTTATTAGGAACAAAATGCAAGCAAAAAATCACCGTATTGACCGCATCAATGCCGAATTGCGACGCGAATTACCGCAGGCAGCGGCAAAAATTATGGCGGGATATCCCAATATTTCCTTTGTATCTTTCACCGCAGTTGAAGTTACAAGAGATTTGTCATTTGCCAAAGTTTTTGTAACTCACATTCTTGGCGAAGAAAAAGAGCACGAAAAGTTAATTCAGGACTTAAATGCAAAAGCCGCACAATTTCGCCGTTATCTGGCAAGTGCGGTCAATTTGCGCAAGATGCCCGAAATTTCTTTTCATTACGACACATCAATTGATTACGGCAGAAAAATGGATTCCTTACTCCGCAACATTAGCGCTAAACGCAGCGAAGAAAACGATGTCTAAACGCGATGCTAGCGGTGTTTTGCTGCTTGATAAACCAGTTGCAATGACGAGTAACTCCGCTCTACAAAAGGCGAGATTTTTATTTCAAGCCGCAAAAGCTGGACACGGCGGCACGCTAGACCCGTTCGCGACGGGAGTTTTGCCGATTTTTTTCGGTGAGGCGGCGAAATTTGCCAATTATTTTCTGGACGCGGATAAGGAATACGAAGCACTTATTAAGTTCGGCGCAGAAACCGATTCTTGCGATTTAACGGGAAAAGTCATCAAAACCGCCGCAATTCCAGATTTAGCAACGATTGATTGGCAAAGGCTTGTGCGGGAAAAATTTACGGGAAAAATTTTGCAAATTCCGCCGATTTTTTCCGCCCTCAAAATTGACGGTCAGCGCGCTTATGAATTAGCAAGAAGCGGTAAAAATCCCGACATTGCAGCGCGAGAAATTAGCATTTTTGATTTGCATATTTTGGAAATAGGGCGCGATTTTCTCGCTATCCGCGTGCTGTGCAGCAAGGGAACTTATATTCGTTCGCTTGCGCGAGACATCGGTTTGGCGATTGGAAGTTGTGCTTATTGCGAAAAATTGCGCCGCAGTGCAACTCTTGGTTTTAGTTTTCAAAATAGCCGTATTTGGCAGCTCGCAGAAATAGAAAAAATTGCAACAGAAAATTTCGCGGAAATAGATGCTTGTTTATTGAAAATCGATTTTTGCCTGCAACATTTGGATAAATATCAAGTCAGTAGCGAAAAAATAAAATTTATCCGTAACGGAAATGACATTGCGATTTTTGAAAATTTAAGCGAAAAACAATACCGTTTATACGATGAAGAGGGGGATTTTTTCGGCGTAGGAGAGTTAAAAAATAAGCGAATGTATCCACTGCGCCTTCTTAAAAACAAATAATCTCTTACGGTAAAAATATTTAACTGTTGTGGAAATAAAAATGCACTATTCAAAGTCTGATTTTTTTTATGACTTACCTGAAAATCAAATTGCCAGATTTCCAACCGAAAAAAGATCTGCTGCCAAATTGTTAATCTGCGATTTAGTCGATGATAAATTAAATTTATCCGACACTGTTGTAGAAAATTTTTACAACTATTTGCGTCCAAATGACTTACTTATTTTTAATAATACAAAAGTAATACCAGCGAGAATTTTTGCACAAAAAGAAAGCGGCGGAAGGGTTGAAATATTAGTTGAAAGATATAGCGAAAACAATCCATTTGAAGTAAGTGCATTTTTGCGCGCATCAAAATCACCAAAAGCTGGCAGCAAAATTATTATCGATGCGGACGGAGAGCTGCATACAATCGAAGTTCTAGAACGAAATCAGCAAATTGCACGCTTAAAAGCGGATATTTCTTGGCGGGAAATTATGAATAAATACGGACAAATGCCGATACCGCCTTATTTAGAACGAAATGCCCAAGAATTTGATAACGAGCGTTATCAAACCGTTTATGCCAAAAATGACGGTGCGGTTGCAGCTCCCACCGCGGGATTGCATTTCGATTTAGCACTTTTGGAAAAAATAAAAGCAATGCAAATTGACAGAGCGGAAATCACTTTGCATATCGGTGCGGGAACATTTCAGCCCGTGCGAGAAGAGGATTTAACGCAGCATAAAATGCATTTTGAATGGATTGAAGTCAATTACTCTGTGGTGGAAAAAATTAGACTATGCAAGCGAAAAAATGGTAGAGTTATTGCAATTGGAACCACCTCTTTACGGGCAATTGAAAGCGCAGCAAAAAATGGAAAAATAGCTGAATTTCAGGGGGATACGAATTTATTTATTACCCCAGGCTATCAATTTCAAGTGGTTGATGCTTTATTTACCAACTTTCATTTACCTGAATCAACTTTAATAATGCTAGTTTCCGCTTTTTTAGGTTTTAATAATACCAAAAAGGCATATCAATATGCGGTAGAAAATAATTATCGATTTTTTAGTTACGGCGATGCGATGTTTATTCCAAAGCGCATCGATTAGCGAAATTTGGAATATTTTGTCTTTACGAATCCGCCATTTCTGAGCATCAAAAGGATATTTTTTATTCCATCATCTATACTTTCAATAAATTGCTTTAATTCATAAGCTTTATTGCGGTAATGGGTAAAAATAAAGTGGTAATTTCCACCCTGTTTTTGATAACTCACGGTAAAACCTAATTTATTATTCGGCACTCGCACATTATTTCCCGCATTAGGAATTACGGTGATAAATGGATTTAATATTTCATTCATCGTTTGTGAGCGCAGAAAACTAACATCAATATCTTGGGCATTTGCACTTTCCGCTAGTGCCAAGCAAAAGCCGTAAAAAGTTTTGCCAGACATTGATTTTTCAAGATTTTTTATATATTTTTTTTCAGCCCATTGCATTATTTCTGGATTGAGTTCGTTGTTTAATACGGCTTTGGCGCAAATCATTGTTTCTTCTTGCACCGCGGAGATTTTTTCGTATCTTCCGTTGAAAAAATGCCGCATATCAATTTCTTCACTAATCGGACGAATAAAACCGTAACATTTTAATTGTGCATATTGCAGAAGTATTTGAACTATAAATCTTTCGTTATAATTATCTAATATCTTTTCATCATCTCTATTGAGAAAAAAATCATATACTTCCACTCCTAATAATTCACTCTTACGGCGATAATCAACTAGGGAATCGGATAATAATTTAATTGTTCCCTGCATATTGCCGTCATTATTATCTTGACCGTCAATTTTCCAAACCAGCGGTTTTAAGTCTAAATCGTCATCTAAATTATTTTTACGGTTATTTATTTCTGCACTGTTAAAGATATTTTCGGCAGTTTTGATAAAGGAAATAATGCTTAAATTATCAATAACAGTCTGATCAAAATGTGCAAAGAGTAGATTTTGTGAGAGGTAAATTGAATAATTGATGCTTTTGTATGACCAATGACTTTCTTCGGAGAAGGCAGCATCAAAATAAGCTTCTTGCTCGCTGAAATTTTCTTGACGCAGCGCAACAACGAATAGAGCTTTTTCAATTGTGTGCATTATTTGGCTATTTTCACCGCGGCTAATCATTTGCGAGCGAATTTCGAGTGCGGTTTTATTGTCTAATTTTGCGGGAGCGGAGAAGGCAATTGCGCCTTTTTCAGAATTTTCGATGATTTGATAAAGCGCATTTTCAATTTGTGCGGGATTGGCGGTTTTAGCTTTTTCATCGCAAACGCTAATTTTCCAAGCCGAACTATTGAATAAAACAACGATATGAGCGGTTTTATCTTCTTCTGCTGCCAAATCCTGATTTTTTTCGCTCCAAAAACTCGGCAAAAGCAATTCATCGCAATTTTTAGCGGGACGGCGCGCCGTTCCTGATAAATTTTTCCATTGTTCGCGGCATTTAGCGAATTCTTTTTTATCAATAAATTGCCCAAGTTTTCCTTCGGCAAATTCGTCTTCTACAAAGAATTTATGAGCTTTGAGCAAGGAGGCAATAAACAAAGCTGCCCGTTTTAATCCCTTTTGCGGACAATTCCAATCCAATTGCACAACTTGGTCATTGCCTGAAATTGCAAGACATTCACGGTCTTTGAGAAATTTTTTCCGCCAAACATTGAATAACCAAGAATCAGGTGCTTTTTGTTCAGCGTTGGCGACTAATGCTTGATAAAGCGAATCGGCATCGGAGCGTAGGAATTTTTCGATTTGCCGAAAAGCTTCTTGTTTTTCGCTGCTATCTTGAAATAAATCGAGATGTTCTTCGAGTTCATCGATTGCATCTTTTAGCGCGGGGAGCGGCAGGGCGGGCAAGTTGTAAAAATTTTCACGGGCAACATCAAACATTTTTCATCTCGCTACAAATCTAAATTTCCCTGTGTTTGTGTTGCGATGCTAGTTTCCGCATCCGTAAGTTTTTCCGTTATCTGCGCTTGTTTTATGACGGTGATTTTTTCTATATTTTTAATTTTTTTTGCGAGTTTTTGTCCCTTACTACCGATTTCACCGTAGAAATTTGCTTTTTCGCTAGCTTTTATCAGAAGCGTTTCAGCCTTATTAGCTTGAATTTCCAAATCATCGTTTTTCTCACAAATCGCACAGGCGGTGAAGGTTATCCCTGCCTCGCGGTCTTTTTTGCCAATTGAGATTAAAGCGCGACCTTTACCTTTACCGAGACGCGGCAGTTCTGCATTATTCAAAATCAACATACGACAGTCGGAAGTTGCGAGCGCGATTTCTGAATTTTCCGTAATTGGCAGCAAAACACGGGAGTTTTCGGAAGTCAAAATCGTGCGCCCGTTTTTGGTTTTGGCGAATAAATTTTTACCCAAAACCGCGAAGCCACAAGCGTTTTCCGCGACAACTAAATATTCTGCTTCCATATTTGCAAGAGCCGCCGCAACGATTTCTGAACCTTGTTGTAATCCGATAAAACTGCTGATTGGATCGCCGTAACTACGGGCAGATGGAAGATTATTTAATGCAATTGTGTAACACTGTCCGTCAGAACCGAGCAAAAATGCCGATTGATTAGTTTTGGCATTGAAGGAGAGTAAATATTCATCGCCAGTTTTATATGAAAGACTTTGAGCGTCGATATTGAAACCCTTGGCAGCGCGGATTAAGCCTTTTTTCGACAAAATTACGGTAATCGGATCACTGCCGCCGAGTTCTTCATCGGATAAAACTTGCGCCTGTGCGCGCTCAACTAGCATTGTGCGCCGAGCATCACCGTAAGCATCGGCATCATTTTTAATTTCATCGGAAATGAGTTTGCGCCGCGCAGATTCATTGTTCAAAAGATGATTTATTTTTTCTTTTTCCGCGAGTAGGGCGGCTTTTTCCTCGTGAATTTTCATCTCTTCCAATTTGGCGAGATTTTTAAGCCGCGTATTCAAAATCGCTTCCGCCTGCAATTCCGATAAAGAGAATGTGTGCATCAGCGAGATTTTCGGCTCATCTTCTTCACGGACGATACGGATAACTTCGTCCAAATTCAAAAATGCAATGAGCAATGCTTCCAAAACAGCAAGCCGTTCATCAACCGCATCGAGACGGTAATTCAAGCGACGGCAAACGGTTGCTTCACGAAAATCTAGCCATTCAGCAAGCATTGTTTTGAGATTTTTCACCTGCGGCTTACCGTTTAGCCCGATGACATTGAGATGCACGCGGTAATTGCGCTCCAAATCAGAACTTGCAAAAAGATGCGACATTAAACGCTCAATATCAACGCGGTTTGAACGCGGCACAAGAACCAGACGAGTGGGATTTTCATGGTCGGATTCATCGCGTAAATCATCAAGCCAAGGGAGTTTTTTCTCCTGCATTTGCTTGGCGATTTGTTCCTGCACTTTTGCACCAGATACTTGATAGGGCAGTTGCTCAATCACGATATTGCCATCTTCGAGACGGTAGCGAGCCCGTAATTTCAAAGAGCCCGTTCCTGTTTCATAAATCTTCTGGATTTCCTGCCGCGGACTAATAATTTCACCGCCCGTCGGAAAATCTGGCGCGGGCAAATAGCGCATTAAATCGCTAACCGTCAAATCGGGATTCTCTAACAGAGCACAACAGGCAGCGGCAAGCTCACGGATATTGTGCGGTGGAATATCGGTGCTCATTCCAACCGCAATTCCCGTTGCACCATTAACCAAAATGTTCGGCAGACGCGCAGGAAGATATTTCGGCTCTTTGCCCGCACCGTCGAAAGTCGGTTTCCATTCAACCGTGCCTTGCTCTAATTCTTGCAATAAAACTTTTGCATACGGTGAGAGCTTGCTTTCGGTATAACGCATCGCCGCGAAAGATTTGGGATCGTCAGCACTTCCCCAGTTGCCTTGTCCATCGACTAGCGGATAACGGTAATTAAAGTCTTGCGCCATCGCGACCAGTGCTTCGTAACAGGCGGTATCTCCGTGCGGGTGATATTTACCGAGAGTGTCGCCAACGGTGCGGGCGGATTTTTTATGTTTCGAGCTTGCGGACAAGCCTAACTCGCTCATTGAATAGATAAGTCGCCGTTGCACGGGCTTTAATCCGTCAGCGATATTCGGTAATGCGCGGTCTAAAATGACATACATCGCATAATCAAGATAAGACTTTTCGGTAAATTGCGCTAAATTTTGCTGTTCTTCAATGTTGTTGCTGGTCATTAGAGCCTTCAAAAATCGTTGTTAGACATATATATAGTAGTTTATCGCCAGTTTGGTTAAATATTGACGATGACAATTCCGATACAAAAGATTTAATTTGTCCGTAATTTGTATTTTTTATTTCCCAAAGTTCCGTATGAAACATCAAGACAATTGTGTTACAGATAGCAGCGAAGAAATACAAAAATTCCGCGATAAATGTATTAGAGCATTAGCCCGTCGCGAGCATTCCAAGGCGGAACTATTGCAAAAAGCCCGCGATTTTGCCCTTTCCGATGAAGTTGCACACGAAATTGTCGAAGATTTAAGCGCGCGCGGTTGGCAGAGCGACGAACGATTTACGGAAAATTTTCTGCGCGCAAAAACAAAAAACGGCGACGGTGCGGCAAAAATTCGCCTTGCTTTGCAAAGAAGACAAGTGTCAGCCGAAATCATTGAAGAACAATTGCGAGAAGTCGATTGGAATGAAGTTTTGACGGAAATTTACCGTCGTAAATATGGCGAACAACCAATCAAAACTCCGCAGGAAAAAGCGAAAAGAATCCGTTTTTTGCTCTCCCGCGGTTTTAGTTATGAAGAAATCCGCAAAGTTTGCAAGTAGGCGGTAATAGTTATAGTCGTTTCAATTCAAAATAAGACAAGGCGGCGAGCTTAAAGACTGTATAAAAATACGGCGAGGCGAAGAGAACGCTATTATTTTGAAGTGGAGCGACTATAAAACATCAATTAAGCACTTTTTCCAAAAGCACGGTAAGAAGCAAAATAATCAAAACCCAGAGTGAATAATTTTTGATAGCCCAGAGAAAAACTTCTTGATCTTTTTCTTGTTCTGGTGTTGAGCTTCCTTGAAAAAAATAAGGATTTTCTTCTTGCTGCTGGCTTTCTTTGCGTAAATTAACGCCTTTTCTCCCGCTACCGTTATTGCCATCTTTGCGTAAATTAACGCCTTTCTTAGCGATACCGTTGTTGCCATCTTTGCGCAAATTAACGCCTTTTTTCTCCTTATCTGACATCTTTATTCAAACTCTAAAAACTCTAAAACGCTGTTGAGATTTTTCTCTGCCGTGAAGAAATCAGCTTTTTCCTGCACTTGTTTGCGAGCGACTACTCCGCCGTAACCGATAACAAAATCCGCAGCACCTTCGCCTTTTGCCGCCAAATCGCTCGCACCGTCGCCGATAAGCACTAATTTTTTGATGTTTTCCCGCTTTTTCCAATCTCTTGCAACTTCTAATTTTCCCGCGGAAGTAGTAAGCGGTGAGGCTAGGACTTTTAGAAAATTATTATTCCCATCAAAGACTAAATCAACAGCAAAAATATCTTCTTCCCGAAAGCCTAATTTTTTCCCAAGAGGTAAAACCGCCGCGCGCAAACCACCGCTCACAATGGCGATTTTTATTCCTTGCGCTTTCAGTTTTGCGACAATTTCCTCTGCGCCAGCGGTGATTCTCTCGCAGTAAATTTCGGCGATTTTGCTTAAATCGGATTTTGTCGGACGGATTATTTCTAACCTTTTGGAATAGACGGCTTCAAGGGCAATTTTTCCGTCCATTGCTTGATTGGTGAGTTCTGCAATTTCCGCACGGCAATTTTTTAGTGCCGCAAGTTCATCAATACCTTCAATGGTAGAAAGAGTGGAGTCGCAATCGAAAATTATTCCGTCGCCTGCTTGTAGTTTGATAGTCATATTTTTTATCTAGATTGAAATACAAAAAAACCCGAGAAATCTCGGGTAGAGTTATAGATGAAATGTAATTTATTTAATGATGCATCCAAAAATTGAAATTTAGCGATAAAAATTCAAAATTAACAAGCGGGGAGTAGGGCTGCCACCCCACAGTACCCACTCTATTTTTTTGATGGATTTTTAGGTGTGTCCTTAATTGTTTCAAGGGCTTTTGTTATTCCCTTCAAGGAAAAAGAACTATTTTTCTTTTTATCGCCGAAAGCAAGTTCAATTTGCAGACGGTTGCCAGCTTTGATTTTGTTGAGAGTATCTTGTTCGAGTGGGATTGGTAAGGTATTGCAGCCTTGTTTATCGCAGAATGTAAAAGGTGCAGTGCCGATATTTGCTCCATCAACGCTTAATTTCACACCAGCTGGAATTTTTACGCCGAGCGGGAAAATCATATTAAGAAGAAGCATATTTTCCGCTTTTGGTTCGCGGTAGATAAACGCTAAACCTAAATCGCCTTGTTCATCTTTAATAATTTGGCTAATAGCGCAACCTTGTTTGTCTTTACATTCAACTTTCCAATCACCGACTTGCTCTGCATTTGCAGTTGAAAGTAAAGCAAATGTTGCGATAGCGATGAAAAAAGCAGCAGATTTTTTGAAAATTTTGCTAATTAACATTTTTATTTTTCTCCAAAAATTTTTAATTATCTATTTGAATTTATTTTTATAGGGCTTCAACCGCTTTGGTGATACCTGATAAAGAAAAATCTACCGTAATTCTCTTATCTGGTCCGCCAGTGAAAAATTGCAGTTGTAATTTGTTACCTGATTTGAGTTTCCCCAGAATTTTGTCATCAAGCGGAAGGAATACATTACAACCTTCTTCGTGGCAGAATTCAAACGGTGCTCGACCGACTTCTTTACCGTCAATCCCTAAACCTAAACCTTGCATTAAATTAACGCCGAGATCTAAACGCAGAGTGATGAAGGCGATATACGGAGCTTTGTCATCCTTTGATTTTTGAATCATCATTCGACCAGCAGGTTGTCCGTTGATATTGACAAGTTGTCCTACAACGCAAGCATCTTTTTGGCAAGATGCGGTCCAATCACCAAATTTATCTCCTTCTTTAACGGCAGCGAGGGCGGAAATTGCGGTAAAACTTGCGCAAAATAAACCGCCGAAAATAATTTTTTTGATAGACATAAATAAATTTCTCCTTAAAAATTCAAGAAAAGCGCGGCATTCTACTTAAACAATCTCTATTTAAGAAAATTTCTTATTTATCAAGCATTTAGCTGATAAATGACAATTTTTGTCGAATTATCGTGCGTTATTTGTATTGATAAATAAATATTTTGTAACACGGAAAACATTTATGACGGTAAAAATCAAAATTTGCGGCATAACTGAACTCGCTGAAATTGATGCGGCGGTGAAATCTTCTGCGGACGCTTTGGGGTTTGTTTTTTATGAAAAATCCAAACGAGCAGTCAATATCGAACAAGCACGGCAATTGATTTCAGCAGTGCCACCATTTATGCAGACGGTCGCTTTATTTGTAAATCATTCGGCTGATTTTGTCCGACAAGTGATAGACAAAACCGCGCTAGATTTATTGCAATTTCACGGTGCGGAAGAGGCGGATTTTTGTCGGCAGTTCGGTCGTAAATGGATTAAATCCGTGCCGATGCGCAATTTTGCGACGAAAGAAGATGCGAGCAATTTTTGCCGTAAATATCCCGACGCTGCAGGATTTTTATTTGATGCCTGCGGCGAGAAAATCGCTGGCGGTAGCGGTGAAATTTTCGATTGGGAAAAAATCCCCGAAGTCGAACAGCCCGTGATTTTGGCTGGCGGTTTGACGGCGGAAAATGTGCAAAGAGCGATTTTGACGGTAAAGCCGTTTGCAGTTGATGTGTCAAGCGGGGTTGAGGCGGAAAATCACAAAAAATGCCTTGCTAAAATCGCCGACTTTATCGATAAGGCAAGGGCGGTTTAGCCGCTTTTTTTGCGTCAGGCATTCAATAGGGCGCATCTAAAAATTCGTCATTCTGAACCGAAGGTGAAGAATCCTTATCAGTAGATCCTTCGCTACGCTCAGGATGACGGCGGTAAAAAACATTTTTTTTAATTTTTGGATGCGCCCAATATTTATTTATTCATATTCATCGAGACGAAGATATGGCAGATATTCCCCCAAAAGATTTGTATCAGCTCCCAGATGAGCGCGGTTATTTCGGACAGTTCGGCGGACAATTTATTGCAGAAACCTTGATGGCTGCGGTTTTAGAGTTGCAAAAAGCTTATGAAGAAGCGAAAAATTCGGCGGATTTTTGGCGGGAATATCGGGAAATTTTGGCGGATTATGTTGGTCGCCCGTCTCCTTTGTATTACGCAGAGAGGCTCACGAAAAAATATGGCGGAGCAAAAATCTGGCTCAAACGCGAAGACTTAAATCACAGCGGTTCGCACAAAATAAATAACACCATCGGTCAGGCATTGCTTGCGGCACGGCTCGGTAAAAAACGCTTAATTGCAGAGACGGGAGCAGGACAACACGGAGTGGCAACTGCAACGGTCGCGGCAAAATTTGGAATGAAATGCGTGGTTTATATGGGCGCGGACGATGTCGCACGGCAATCTCCGAATGCTTATCGAATGCGCTTACTCGGTGCGGAATTAGTTGCCGTTGATGCTGGTAGCCGCACACTCAAAGATGCGATGAATGAAGCTTTGCGCGATTGGGTAGCAAATATTGATGACACTTTTTATGTCATCGGCACGGTCGCAGGACCGCATCCTTATCCTGCTTTAGTTCGCGATTTACAAAAAGTTATCGGTGAAGAAGTCAAAGCGCAGGCAAAAGAAAAATTCGGCAAACTACCTGATGCGGTAGTCGCTTGCGTCGGTGGCGGTTCAAATTCGATGGGGCTTTTTTATCCGTTTTATCAGGACGATGTCCGCTTAATCGGCGTAGAAGCTGGCGGACGCGGAATTGCTACGGGAGAGCACGCTGCACCGCTGACCGCCGACGCTCCAATCGGAGTTTTACACGGTAACCGTATGCATTTGATGAGTAACGAAGACGGTCAAATTACCGATACATATTCAATTTCCGCAGGTCTCGACTATCCAGGTGTTGGTCCTGAACATTGCTGGCTGAAATCGATTGGTCGGGCGGAATATCGCGCGGCAACCGATGATGAAGCACTGGCTGCTTTCCGTGAATTGTGTTTATTAGAAGGAATAATCCCTGCGCTAGAAAGCTCACACGCAATTGCCGCGGGAGTGCAAATAGCTTCCGAAATGACGGCGGATAAAAATATCGTCATCAATGTTTCAGGTCGCGGCGATAAAGACATAAACACGGTTGCCGCCATCGACGGAATAAAAATATAAATCCGCGGAGATAGTTATGAATACGCGAATTACAGAAAAATTTCAAAAACTCAAAGCCGAAAACCGTAAAGCATTGATTACATACATTTGCGCAGGCGATCCTGATATACGAAAAACCACCGCCGTAATGCAATCTTTGGTGAAAAACGGGGCGGATATTTTGGAATTAGGAATTGCTTTTTCTGATCCAGCCGCGGACGGTAAAACCATTCAGGCGGCGAATGAAAGAGCTTTGGCACGCAATGTTTCATTTGATGATTGTTTGAATGTCGTCCGTGAATTTCGCCAAACCGATACGGATACGCCGATAGTTTTGATGGGATATCTCAATAGTTTTGAACGCCGCGGTGCTGATATTGCCTTTGAACAAGCGAAAAATAGCGGCGCGGATGCGGTAATTTTGGTGGATTGTCCGATTGAGGCTCTTCCTGATTATGAGAAATCTTTGCAAAGCGCGCAATTAACCCCAATTCTGCTCTGCTCTCCAACGACCGACGAAGCGCGACAAACAAAAATCGCCGAAAAAGCAGGCGGTTTTATTTATTTTGTGTCGCTACGGGGAATAACGGGACGAGAGCAAGCCGAAGTTAGCAATGAATTAGTCGAGCAGATTGCCAGATTGCGCGCTAAAACAGATTTGCCGATTTGTATTGGATTTGGCATTCGCGACGCGGAGACGGCTCGAAAAATGGCGGATTGCGCGGACGGAATAATCATCGGTTCGGCAATCGTGTCTCGGCTTTATGAAAATCAGGGCGAAAAGATGGCGGAGAAAATCGGTGAATTTGTCGCTGAAATCCGCGCCGCACTTGATGCTTAACTACAACTTTCAGCACAGTTTTAACTTGAATGCAGTGCTTCGACTGCTAATCAAAAAAATTCCAAATATTTCAATCCGCGATGAGGAGCAATAAATGAGCTGGTTTGACAACTTAATTCCCAGAATAAAAACTCGCGACAAAACTCAACAAGTTCCTGACGGCTTATGGCTGAAATGCGCTGGCTGCGACCATACTCTTTACCGCCAAGATGCGGAAAAAAATCAAATGGTTTGCCCGCATTGCGGACACCATATGCGGATAAAAGCGCGGCAACGCTTATTAAATCTCTTCGATAAAAATTGTGAAAAACGAGAAATCGGCAAAGATTTGCAACCTGCCGACTTTTTGAAATTCAAAGATCAAAAACGCTACAAAGACCGCATCGCCGCCGCACAGAAAAAATCCAACGAAAACGACGCTTTAATCGTGATGGAAGGCGATATTTTCGGAAGAAGATTTACCGCCGCAGCTTTTGAATTCGAATTTATGGGCGGTTCGATGGGCTCGGTTGTTGGTGAAAAATTCGTGCGCGGAGTGGAAAACGCAATTCTTCACGAAACACCGTTTATTTGCTTTGCCGCATCAGGTGGCGCAAGAATGCAGGAAGGTCTTACATCTTTAATGCAAATGGCAAAAACTTCCGCCGCACTCACCGAACTTTCTAAATCTCGCTTACCGTTTATTTCCGTGCTCACCGATCCGACAATGGGCGGAGTTTCCGCTTCATTTGCAATGCTCGGCGATGTCATCGTGGCAGAACCGAATGCTTTGATTGGCTTCGCAGGACCGCGGGTTATCGAGCAAACGGTGCGGGAAAAGCTCCCCGAAGGATTTCAGCGCAGCGAATTTTTGCTAAAAACGGGAGCTATCGATTGCATCATTTCCCGTAAAGAGATGCGGATAGAGCTTGCCAAAATCGCGGCAATGTTGATGCAGCAAACCGCGCCTGATATTACAGATGAAGAACCAATTACCACGCCGCAACCGCAATTACCAGCACCAGAAGATAAGGTGGAAGAAAAAGCGGTAAATCAAGCGGCAAATGAAGCAGAAAAACCGTCGGAAACCGTGAGCACGAGCGATAAAGCAGAAGAACAAACGCAAAGCGGTGAAGTAAATAATTCTGCCGAACAAGTTGTCGCGGAACCAGCGGACACGGATAAAACTGCTGAGACTACGACTGACACATCACCGCTTTCTGCAATATCCGCAACTAGCGAAGAAAAATAAAAATTTATTGAGCGGATAAATGATTGACTTCAAAACTTGCCGCAGCTTAGAAGATTGGCTAATCGCGCAAGAGGCAAATCATCACAAAGCTTGGGATTTAGGGCTTGCTCGCATTAGCGAAGTTTGGAAGAGGCTTGGCGCACCGAAAATCGCGGATTTTGTGATAAGCGTCGCTGGCACAAACGGGAAAGGAAGTTGCGTTTGCTGGTCAGAGGCAATTTGTCGGGCAGCGGGAATTTCTATCGCATCGTTTTCTTCTCCGCATTTGCTTGATTACCGCGAAAGAATTCGTTTCGACGGTGAAAAAGTATCCGCCCCCGTTCTGATTAAAGCTTTTGAAAAAATCGATGCCGCGCGCCGTGAAATTTCTTTGAGTTTTTTTGAATGGTCGGCATTGGCGGCATTTTTACTGATGGCAGAGAAAAAACCGCAAATTGCCGTATTGGAAGTCGGTCTCGGCGGACGCTTGGACGCGGTAAATATGCTTGATGCGGATGCGGCAATTTTTACGCGGATCGGATTAGACCATCAAGATTGGCTCGGCGACACAATCGAAAAAATCGCGCTGGAAAAAGCAGGAATTATGCGAGCTGGGCAACGCATCGCCATTGCTTATCAAAATCCGCCTGCCAATTTCTTAAACGCTGCGAAAGAAAAATCAGAGCGAATTTGGATTTACGGTCAGGACATCGATACCGAATTTAGCAATGAAGATAAAACTCAAATCAGAACCGATGTTTTGGGAGAAGAAATAAAGCTGTCTGCACCGAAATATTTGCTTGGAAAACATCAACTCGGGCATTTTGCGGCTTGTGCGGCGGTGATAAATGAAAAATTCCCGTTAAATCAAGAAATTCTCGAACAGGCAAGTCTTCACGCAAAAAACTTCGGACGGCTCACGACGGTTAGAGAAAATCCCGAAATATTGATTGATGTTGCGCATAACGAAGATAGCGCGGAAGTTTTAGCCGATTTTTTGGCAGAAAAAAGAACAAAAATGCACGGCAAAATCATTGCCGTCTGCGCAATGCTTAAAGATAAAGACCAAAAAGCCGTGTTTAGAAAATTGCAAAATCAGATTGATTTATGGTTTTTTGCAAGTCTCGATGGAAACCGCGGTGATACGGCAGAAAATTTGGCAGAAAACGCAAAGTCTGCGGGTATAAATCAGGAAAAAATAAATATTTCTACCGATGTTGAGCAGGCGGTAAAAACGGCAAAGGCGCGTTTGAGAGAAGATGATTTATTAGTAATTACGGGCTCTTTTGTAACCGTAGGAAAATTTTTAGATACAAAATAACGAAATTTCAGGGAACTTATAACAATGAACAACAACAATCCGTTTAATCGAAATCCACAAAATCCGCAAGGAAATATGCAAACCAACCGTCCGCCGCAATACGGACAACAAAATCAGCAATATCAGCAACAAGCACCGTTCGGACAGCAAAATCAGCAGCAGGCACCGAATATGTTTGATAGACCACCGCAAACTCCCACTAAACTGAAATTTCACCCCAGCCCCTTGCAGTCAAAAATTGTGGGATTTGTCGTGCTTGCAATTGCGGGATTTTTAATGGGACGGGCGTGGCTTAAACCTGAAATTCCCGAAGAATTACAAAATTACGGCAATCCATCACCGACCGTTCCCGTAAATAACCGTGTGCCAGAAGTTAAAAAACCAGCTCCTAATCCACAAGAACCGATTGTGCTTTCTAGTTTGCAGGAAATGGAAAGCGATAACGGTGCACCGCCGCCTGCTTTGGAAAACCCCAATGCACAAAACTCGAATTCAGCAAATCAAGCCACAATTACTCCAAATCTGCGTGCGAATAATCCGACGACAACAACCGCGCCAGTTGTAATTGAACCAGAAGCGGTAGAAGAAGAACCGCAAGTTACGCAAACCGCAAATAAAGAAGAGCAAAGAAAGAAAGAAGAACAAGCACGGCGCGAGCGCGAGAAAAAACAAGCCGAAGCTAAAAAACAACAGCAAAAGAAAAAAGAAGAACAAGCGCGGCGCGAACGGGAGAAAAAACAAGCCGAAGCTCGCCGTAAAGAAGCCGATAAAAAAGCTGCCGAGAAAAAACAAGCTGAAAAGAAAAAAGCTCCGCCAGCTCCGAAATTAGAACTCACTTCCAATAAATCTAATAATCAGACAAGCAATGCAAAAAAAAGCGAAAAAGCCGACAAATGGATTTATGTCGGGGTTTATGCCAAAAAGGAAAATGTTGATAGAGCGGTCGCTCGTTTGCGTAAAAATAATTTTCCCGTGAAAGTTGCAACATTGAAAGACGGTAAAACTCGGGTGTCGGTTGGACCGTATCGTGATAGCGAAGTTGCTGGAATTCGCAAAAAATTAAATGCGATCGGCGGTTTTTAATAAATTGAAATAAATGGGGAGAAAAACTCCCCGTTTTTTATGGATTGTTTATTTTTTTAAGGAATATCTCGTGAAAAAAGAACTGATTTATACAGGTAAGGCAAAGGCGGTTTTTGCTACCGATAAAGCTGATGAAGTAATCATTCACTACAACGACGATGCAACCGCTGGTAACGGTGCAAAACACGAAATTATTGCGGACAAAGGCATTCTTAATTGTGCGATTACCGCTTTGATTTATCAGGAATTAAACCGCGCTGGAATTAGCACGCACTTTGTAGAAAAGCTTTCCGAACGCGAGCAATTGTGCAAAAAAGTTGAGATTGTTCCCTTGGAAGTTATCGTCCGTAATGTGATTGCAGGCTCAATGGCGAAAAGATTAGGTATCGAAGAAGGAACGATAGCGCGCGAGCCGATTTTGGAATTTTGTTACAAAAATGACGCGCTCGGTGATCCACTTATTAACGATGACCACGCGCTTGCGATAAATGCGGCAAATCGAGAAGAAATCGCCGAAATCCGTAAGCAGGCAATGGCGGTAAATCAAGTGCTCATCAGAATTTTTAGCGCAATTGATATCCGCTTAATTGATTTCAAAATCGAATTCGGTCGCACGGCGGAGGGAAAAATCATTCTTGCCGATGAAATTAGCCCTGACACTTGCCGACTTTGGAATGCCAGCGATAACTCGAAAATGGATAAAGACCGTTTCCGTCGCGATTTAGGCGGTTTGACCGAAGCGTATCAAGAAGTTTTAGCGCGGCTGGAAAACTCTTTGCGGTGATGTATGACAAATAACGGTAAAACAGATTACAAATCCGCGGGAGTTGATAAGGAAGCGGGTTATCAGGCGGTAGATTTAATCCGCAAACTTGCCGCTTCAACGCACAATCCACGAGTTCTAGGCGGCATCGGTTCATTCGGTGCTTTTTATGATTTATCGGGATACCGCGAACCAGTTTTAGTTTCGGGCACGGACGGTGTCGGGACGAAATTAAAAATCGCGTTTGCACTCAATAAATACGACACAATCGGTATCGATGCCGTTGCAATGTGCGTCAATGACATACTCTGCCACGGTGCTGCACCGCAATTTTTCCTCGATTATTTGGCTTGCGGCAAACTCTCACCCGAAATTGCCGCCGAAATTGTGAAGGGAATTAGCGAAGGTTGCCGCCAAGCAAATTGCGCTTTAATCGGCGGTGAAACGGCGGAAATGCCAGGTTTTTATCAGGAAGGCGAGTATGACATTGCAGGATTTGCCGTCGGAGTGGTGGAAAAATCCGAACTAATTGACGGTAAAAAAGTGCAAGACGGCGATGTTTTAATCGGTCTGCCGTCAAGCGGTTTTCATTCCAATGGTTTTTCGCTTCTGCGCAAAATTTTTCCTGATTTTTCAAAGACTTATGACGGTAAAACGGTAGGAGAAATTCTTCTTACTCCCACCAAAATTTATGTTAGAGATGTACTTGCGGCACTTCAAAAATTCGAAATAAATTCTCTTGCTCACATCACGGGCGGCGGTTTGCCTGAAAATTTGCCGCGCGCATACGGTGATGAATTTTGCGCTGTGATTGAAGCTAGCACGCTTCCTAAACTTCCGCTGATGGACGAAATACAAAAAACCGTTGATAAGGCGGAATGCTTCGGAACTTTCAATATGGGAGTTGGTTTTGTGATGATTGCAGCAGCTAAAGATGCCGAAAATATTGTTGCTGATTTTGCTTCTCGCGGTGAAAAAGCAATTTTGATGGGAAAAATCAAACAACGCACGAACGCGGAAGAGAAAATTCTTATCGTCTAGACCAGTAACTTGCAAAGATATTTTTCAATCAAATTCATCTTTTAATACTCCAAGCCTTGCGCCAACTTGCGTTAGGCTATTTTTTTTTGCAAGGAAAATCAAAATGCAAATAACTTGTCCGCATTGCAATGAAATTATTTCATTAGATCAAAATTTAGTAGTCGAAATAATGCAGAAAATCCGTGATGAAGCATTTAATGAAGAATTAGAAAAACGCTTATCCGATGAAATACAAAAAGAGCAACAACGGTATAACTTAATGCTGCAAAATGAGTTACAAAAAAAGGAAATAGAGTGCAAAAATTCTTTTGCGAAAAGGGAAAAAGAATTAGAGCAGACTATTAGCGGATTACACACAAGAGTGCAAATAATACAGTCGCATATTGATGAAAAACTTAATTTAGCGGTAAAAAATAAAGAATTAGAGTGCAACAGCCAATTTGCCGCAAAAGAGCAGGAAATGCAGGGAAAAATTTTAAGTCTGCAAAACAAAATCACAGCTGACGAAGAGCTAAATCAAATTAAATTCCAAACCGCATTAGAAAGCGAGCGGCAGAAATTCGCAATAGCACTCAAACAAACTCAAGATGAACTCAATTATTACAAGGATTTCAAATCAAGATTAAATATCAAGCTTGTCGGTGAAAGTTTAGAGCAACACTGCTTAATCGAATTTAACAAAATGCGGGCATTGCTTCCAGGGAATGTTTATTTTGAAAAAGACAATGAGGTGATTTCAGGCTCAAAGGCCGATTTTATTTACCGCGAGAGTGATGAAAATAATGTCGAAATTATTTCAATTATTTTTGAAATGAAAAATGAATTGGAAGAGAGCAAAACCAAACACCGTAACGAAGAATTTTTGGCGAAATTAGATAAAGATAGAGCAAATAAAAATTGTGAATATGCAGTGCTCGTGTCGCTTTTGGAAGCAGATAATGATTTTTATAACGCGGGGATTGTGATGAGCTACCGTTATCCAAAAATGTTTGTAATTCGACCGCAGTTTTTTATCCCTTTAATCAGCATTTTAAGAAATACCGCAATGAATACTTTAAGTGCTAAAAAGGCTTTAATTGAACAGCAAAACCGTAATATCGATATTACAAATTTCGAGGAAAGCTTAAATAAATTCAAAAAAGAATTCGGCTACAACTACGAACAGGCAAGTAAAAAATTTCAAAATGCAATTGATGAAATCGACAAAACTATCGACCATCTGCAAAAAGTTAAGGAAAATTTACTCTCGTCAGGCAAGCAATTACGCTTGGCAAACGATAAAACTGAAAAATTAACAATTAAGAAATTAACTAGAAACAATCCCACAATGAAACAGGCTTTTCGGGAATTGCAAAATGAAGAAGATGAGGACTAATTTATAAAAAACAGGCAAAAAAATACCGCCAAAAAACGGCGGTATTTTTATGTAAGAGTGCAAAAATTTTAGAACAACGGTTCGGAAAAATCGAATTCAAAGTTATCCATCGGAGGAACAAGTCCGTCGCCTTGCACAAGTTGTAATTCATATGGAAAGACATGCGAAAGTTGCGCAGGAGAATCCATATTTGCAACGATAAGTTCAATATCGTGCTCTTCGGCATATTCCTTAATTTTGCTCATAAATTGGAATTCTTCTTGGTCTTCTAATGTGTCAATTTCATTCATATCAAGCTTCAACACATTTGGCTTAACACGGTTGAATATTTCCTCTACATTTTCATCGTAAATTCCGACAGCAGAAATTGCCAATTTCGCACCAAGCGGACGCATTCTGTCAATCAAAGCTTTTGCGCCAGAGAAGGTTTCATTTGCCGCATCAAGCGAAATATCCAAAACCACTTGCGTCGGCGAAACCCCCGTTCCAACCAGCTGACTTTCCAACCATTCTGGGAAAGTTTCATCATCAAGCGCATCGTATGCAAGCGGAAGATGAATTTGCACCTTGCTTTGGTCGCCCGTGTATGAAAGTAAATCGGAGCAGAATTGTGCAATTTTTTGCCGTTCCATTTTTCTTGCCAGCTGGAAGCGGTTGGCATATTGCAGCAGAACATCAAGTTCGATTTCTTCCTCTTCTTCCTGCGGATTTGGATTCGGGAGAATGTTGATTGCGGTTTGATAACGCTCAATTTCGGTCGGTTCGAGGCAGGCAATCGGTTGATATTGATATTTGATGCGGTCGGTATCGATGAGTTTGTTCAAGAACGCCACTGTTCTTTCTTCTTTACGAGTCATATTCGTGGCGGTCGGTTCGGCAATTCGCTCACCTGATTGGCTTAAAACTAATTGTCGAGTTGCACGGTAAGAATTGCTTATCAGTTGGTCGTAAGTGCTATTGCGGCGAAGTTCCACCATTCCCGCATAAGTTTGCGGATGAATGAGACGACCGATATTTTCAGGCACAAGTTCATCTAAATTGCTCACAATGCCTTTAATTCTGGAAATTGCTTGTTCTTTATCACCAGCAAGCCAGATAATCAGGGCATCGTCGGTAATTCTTGCCATTTCGGTCGAAGCAGGAAGCAGTCTTTGTGCGGTATCGGCAACGGCGGTAATCAAAATTTCTGCCGCTTTGAAACCATCTTTTTGCAGAACTTCGCGGTAATTTTCTGCCCATAAATACACAAAACAACCGAGAAAATCGCTCTCCGCCCGTTCCTGATTTTGCCGAATAGAAGCACGCAAAACACTCGGACTTGGCAAACCAGTGCTGGGATCAACACCGCCGCCAGAACCGCCAGCCGATTGATCGCGTAAATACATTTCTAATGCAGGATTGCCGTCGTAAATAACTTTATGAACATAAGTTGTAAATTCCAACTTGCCTTGTTCATAGTCGATAAATTCCAGAGTTGCCGCAGGGACGATATCTTTATCTTTGGCAAGCTTCATCATTTCTTTGAGCGGCTTTTCCGTCTTAATCGGCACGAACTGCATAATTGTTACTTCTTCCAAATGCTCGGCATTCGGCAGTTTGAAAGCTTTATGAAATGCTGGATTGGCGTTCAAGAATAATCCGTCTTGTAAGTAACAAACTGGATCAGGAACATCGAGGAATAGGCGGTCATATCTTTGAGCAATATTTTTGTAATTTGCTTCTAATGTGCTTAATTGTTCTGCTTGTTTTACAGGTGTCATAATTTGCTGCACAGCACGAATTGCCGAAAGCAGATGTTTGCGGTTGAGAACAAAGTTTGCACCTTGTTTAATGAGTTCGTCGTTATTGCCAGTCCAGCTATCTTGGGTGATGGCGATGATGGGAATTTGTTCTTCTCTTGGCAAAAGACGAATAAGCCGTTCAACGGTGATAGTAAGACTTGGTTCGACTGTAATTGCAACAAAATTTGGGCTAAAAGATTTCAGTACTCCTTCGATGTCCTCAATCATTTCGGCGCGTTTTTCTTCTACGGTAAAGAAGCGGCTGATGCCTTTACGGAAAGCGTGCATCCAATCCATATCCTGACCGACGAGCAGAAATTTCGCCTGTTGTAATTCGTTTTCTTGTGCCATAAATGTAAATGTCCTAATCAATTGAATATTTAAGAATAAGAATTTGAGTGAAAGCGGGCGATTTTAGCAACTAGCCTGACAATGAATTTTGCTTTGATAAATCACTGTAATTTCCCGTTATTTTTTATCTTTTGTCGTATTTTTGTATTTATTTGAAATACAAGTTGTTAGTTATGAAAAATTACGAACTTCTCGCAGAACTAAACGCTCTTTTAGATGTCAAAAATATCCGTGATTACGCACCGAACGGTTTGCAAGTTGAAGGAAAAACCGAAATCCGCAAAGTTTTAACCGCAGTTTCGGCATCAAAAGCTGCAATTGAAGAGGCGGTAAAAATTGGGGCGGATGCTTTACTTGTGCATCACGGATATTTCTGGAAAGGTGAAAATCCTGAAATTATCGGTATAAAAAAAGAGCGGATAAAACTCTTGCTCGAACACGATATCAATCTTTTTGCCTATCACTTACCGCTCGATTTACATCCAAAACTTGGTAATAACGCGCTTATTGGTGAAGATTTAATCCGCCATTGCGGGCTTGAAAATTTCTCTCAATCATCGGAAGAAAAATTGCTATTTTTCGGCGATATTGCTCAAAACAGAGAAACACTTGCAGCAGATGCTTTGGCGGAAAAATTACACTTGATTTTTAAGCGAAAACCGCAATATGTCGGCGGCTTACATCGCAAGAATGAACAGAAAATTCGCCGTATTGCTTGGTGTAGTGGAGCGGCACAAGATTTTTTATCCGAGGCGGTCAAATTAGAGGCAGACGCTTTTATCAGCGGTGAATATGCCGAACGGACATATCACGAAGCTTGTGAATACGGAATTTTTTATTTTTCTTGCGGACATCACGCGACCGAACGCGGTGGTGTTAAGGCTTTATCTACATATTTACGCGAACAGTATTGCTTGGAGAGCAGTTTTTATGATCAAGAAAACCCATTCTGATTTCATCGACGATGATTTTGATTTAGACGACAAAGATGCCGATTTATCGCTTGGTTCTTTGGTTTTATATTCAAGTCCGCGTGATATTTTTAGCCACCGTATCCGTTTAATTAGCAGTATCAAAAAGCTCGAAATAACCATTCAAGACATTGATTTATCTAATCCCGATGTTCGTAGTTCTTATATGACATTGCACGAAGTTGAGGCTCTGCCTTTAATTTCCGACCACAATTTCAGAATTTACGGCGACCGTGTTTTGGCGGAATATTTAGATGAACGCTTTCCGCATCCGAATTTAATGCCGATTGAAGCTAGCAAACGGGCGATTATTCGCTTGTTCTGTTCGGCAATTGAGGATAGTTGGTATCACAGTGCGGTCGTTTTAGAACACGACATCATTCCAAACAAAAACCGTCTCGGCGGTAAAAAACCGACTGCGGCAGAGAAAAACCGTATCCGTAAAGAATTGATTGAGGAAATCAAAATATTTTTCCATAGCTTCAAAGCGGAAAACTACGGCAAATTCCTGATGAATGATGAGCTTAATCTGGTTGATTGCAGCATTTTGCCGATTTTGTGGCGGCTCGGTGCTTGCGGTATTGAGCTTCCTGATAACGCATCTTGGGCAAACACAATCCGTCGCTATATGAAACATCATTTCGAGCAAGAATATTTCTTAAATTCGCTTTCTCGTTATGAAAGAGAGCTGCCGCAACTAGAAGCGGATAAAGAAATTATTGAGGAAGAAGAAGCTCCGAAAAAACGCAAAAAAGCTACGAAAAAAACTGCGGAAAAGGAAAACTAAATGACGGAAAAAGCGACGATACCTGACCGTAAGCCCTATCTTTTGCGTGCGATTTATGAATGGATTTGCGATTGTGATTGCACACCGCAATTGTTATTGGAAGATTTTGCCGAAACTGGTGCGACAAGCGGTATTCCCGCAGAATTCTGCAAAGAAAAGCAATTAGTTTTGAATGTTTCTCCGACCGCGACTAGAAATTTTGAAATTACCAACGACGGTTATGTTTATTTCGACACGCGTTTTTCAGGAATTGAGCATTCGATTGCTATTGATACGAATGTAATTGCGGGGATTTTTGCCCGTGAAAATTACGAGGGAATGCAGTTTGCAACTAGCGCACCGAAACCCGCACCAGAAGAAGATGATGACAAAAAGCAAAAAACGCCAAACTCAGAAACACAAAATTCCTCGCCGTTTCGGATTGTGAAATAGCCAAGTTCTAGCCACCGCGAGTGGCTTTTTTATTGCCGAAGAGGGTGAAATGTCGCAGTTAGATTTTGGCTTTGATACTGAAATAACGGATAAAACAGAGGAAGAACAAGCGCGAAATTTCGTCTGTGAGATTGATTTGCTAGTTGCGCCATTTGCCCGTTATAGCTATGCCTCGGAAAAGGAATTACCGCCGAATTTGCGCGTTTTAGTGCCGCTTGGAAAAAATCGCCGTGTTTTGGGAATGACTTCGGGAATTTACCGTGAATACAAGGCAGATACGGACGGCAAAAAACTTAAAAGCATCACGGCGGTGATTGATACAAAAGAATTGATTTCCGAGAAAAATCGGCAATTTCTGCAATATCTCGCGACTTATTACCAAGCGAATTTCGGCGAAGTTTTGGCTCTGGCTTTACCGAACTTACTCCTCGATAGCAAAAAAATCACCGCACAAGATGCGGTTTTCCGCACGCAAGATGAAATTAAAAAAAGCATTTTTTACCGTCTAACAACAGCAGGAGAGCAGGCTTTATCAACGGAAAAAATCGGTAAAAAACAACGGCAATGCTTGGAAAAACTGGCAAATTCCGACTTAGCGCAAGAACAAATAGCCGATAAGAAATATTGCCGCGAATTAGAAACACGCGGCTTAATTGCGCAATGTGAAGAAAAAACGCTTCGCGAAGAAGAAACAATCGAGCTCAACTCCGAACAAAATGCGGCTCTCACCGTTCTTTTAGAGAAAAAAGATTTTTCGGTATCCGTGCTTTACGGAGTTACAGGTTCAGGAAAAACCGAGGTGTATATCGCTTGGATTCGAGAAATTCTTAACTCTAATTCCCAAGCGCAAATTCTGTTACTCGCCCCTGAAATCGCCCTTGCCGACACGCTTTATCGCAGATTAAGCAAGCGTCTTGCGGTAGAAATTGCGCTGGAACATAGTGCTAAAACCAATCAGCAACGATTTATGGCGCGTAAAGCGGTAAAAAACGGACAAGCGCGAGTTTTAATCGGCACTCGTTCAGCAATTTTTGCGGATTTTGCCGCTCTGGACGCGGTGATTGTCGATGAATGCCACGATTTGTCTTATAAGCAAATGGAAAACTTGCGCTACAACGCCCGCGATATGGCAATTGCAATGGCAAAACTCCGCAATATTCCCGTGCTTCTCGGTTCGGCAACTCCGCTAGTCGAAACTTGGCGACAAATTGAAGATAAAAATTGGCAGCTCATCGCATTGGAAAACCGCGCGCTTACTAACCAAAAAGCGGAAATCACTTTGGACAATATTCGCGATGTTGATTTGATTGACGGTTTTTCAGCGCGACTTTTACGGGAAATCAACCGTCGTTTGCAAAATAAAGAGCAGGTTTTGTTATTTCTTAATCGCCGCGGCTACGCTCCCGTGCTTTTTTGCAGCAGTTGTGATTGGAAAAGCGAATGCACGGCTTGCGATTGCCGAATGATTGCGCATTTGGACACGGCAAAAATGCACTGTCATCATTGCGGACGGGTGCAAAATCTGCCGATTTTCTGCCCACAATGCGGAGCTGATGATTTACGGCTTCTCGGTTTCGGAACGCAAAGAGTTGAGCAAGCACTCATACGGCATTTCCCCAAAGCAAGAGTTTTACGAGTAGATACCGACAATGCGGGAACAAACAAGCAATTTCGTGAATTGATTGCCGAAATTGAGCGCGGTGAAGCTGATTTGATTGTCGGGACGCAGTGGCTTAGTAAAGGTCATCATTTCCCAAATTTACAAATGGTTGCGGTGCTGGACGCAGATAGCGCGTTTTACAGTCAGGATTACCGCGCCGAAGAACGGCTCGCGCAAATGCTCGTGCAAGTCGGTGGTAGGGCAGGGCGAGAAAGTCGCGGACATATTTGGATTCAAACTTCGCTGGTAGAAAAAGAGGTTTTTCAGGTACTCAATCGCTCTTATCAGGAAGAAGCACGGCGGCAACTGGCAATCCGCAAAATGGAAGAATTTCCACCGTATTGCGCCTACGCTTTTATTTTCGCTCTGCATTCTGATGTTGCCGTGGCAACGGATTTTTTAAGCGTATTACGGCAGGAAATCGCAAATAACGATATTTCTGATATCGAAATTCTGGGACCAATTCCCGCTTTGATGAGTAGGAAAAACCGTAAATATCGCGTGGAATTGCTGATAAAAGCTGGGCGTAAAGCACAAATGCAGCGGGCATTACCTGAAATTCGCAAAATCATCGCCAAAATGCCGAAAAAATCGGCAGTTGCGGTTTATTTTGATGTTGATCCGCTGGTTTTTGAGTGATTTTTCTTGCGAAAAAATGCGGTTGGAGACTGCGTTTGAGTAAAAAATAGCGAAAAAATAGAAAAAACATTGCAAAGTTAAAAAATATCGTTATACTGCGCAGCTCTTTTTTGGACGCTTAGCTCAATTGGTAGAGCATCGCCCTTACAAGGCGAGGGTTATAGGTTCGAGTCCTATAGCGTCCACCAGTTCTTGGAGCGGTAGTTCAGCTGGTTAGAATACCTGCCTGTCACGCAGGGGGTCGCGGGTTCGAGTCCCGTCCGTTCCGCCAAATTTGAAAATCCACCTTTAACGAGGTGGATTTTTTTATGCCTTTTATTTCGACCATAAAAAAATCCCGTCGCCTCAGACGGGATTTTTTTATGGCTAATTGTTTTGTTAGCGCAGAATTTCAACACCAGGAAGTTTTTTACCTTCGAGATATTCGAGCATTGAACCGCCGCCTGTGGAGATGTAATCGATTTTGTCGCTTACACCGAATTGTTGCACTGCTGCGATGGTGTCGCCGCCGCCGACAAATGAAAATGCAGTTGATTTTGCTACCGCATCGCAGAGCGTTTTTGTTCCTTCGGCAAATGCAGGAAATTCGAATACTCCAACTGGACCGTTCCATACGATAGTTTTCATTTCTGATGCGGTGCGAGCGTATTGCGCGGCAGTTTGCGGACCGATATCCATAATGAGTTCGTTATCTGCTACATCTTCCACCGATTTCACTTGCATTTTTGCTTCGGCAGAAAATTCATCACCGACAACGACATCGACGGGAAGCGGAATTGAGATGCCGCGAGCTTTTGCTTTTTCGAGCATTTGCCGTGCTTCTTCGACTAAATCTGGTTCATATAGCGATCCGCCGACGGAATAACCTTTGGCAACAAGGAAAGTATTTGCGATACCGCCACCTGGAATGAGGATATCGACTTTATCAAGCAGTGATTGCAAAATGCTTAATTTGGTGGAAACCTTTGAGCCACCGACAATTGCGAGCATCGGACGAGTTGGATTTTGCAAAATTTTGTCGAGAGTTTCGACTTCTTGTTGCACGAGAAGTCCTGCGCAAGATACGGCGATTTTTTCCGCCACACCGACGGTTGAAGCTTGGGCACGATGCACAACACCGAAACCGTCGCTAACAAAAACATCGCCGAGTTTGGCGTATTTTTCAGAGAGTTCGGGGCAGTTTTTCTTTTCGCCCTTGTTGAAGCGGACATTTTCCAGCAGCACGATTTTGCCGTCAGCTACTTGCGGTGGATTGTCTAAATAATCTTTGATGAGTGGAATTTCTTCGCCGAGAAGTTGGCTTAAATGCGCGGCAACTGGCGCAAGGGAAAAAGCTTCGTCGAATTCGCCTTCGGTTGGTCTACCGAAGTGCGCCATTATCAAAATTGCCGCTGCGCCTTTTTCTCGCGCGAGTTTGATAGTTGGCAGAGCGGCGGTGATGCGGGCATCGCTGGTAACTTTTCCGTCTTTAACGGGGACATTGAGATCTAACCGCATTAAAACTCTTTTGCCTTGAATGTCGGTATTTGCAAGAGTTCTCATCATTTTCTCCTTGAATTTGAAATTGAAGTTGAAGGGTGAAAAATTCCTAAAACGCAGATTGGCGAAATTTTATTTCTAACCGAGTAAAAGGCTGTCGTCGCTTACTTCTGTTCCGTGTTTGCGTTCGAATAGTTTGAGTAAATCGGAAACTTCATATTTTTTCCGTTCCTCACCGCCGATGTCGAAGACTAATTGTCCGCGGTGCAGCATTACCGTTCTTGTTCCAAAATCCAGTGCCTGCCGCATACTGTGGGTAACCATCAAAGTTGTGAGTTTTTTCTCCGCAACAATTTCGGCGGTGAGTTTGAGGACAAAATCAGCGGTTTTAGGGTCGAGCGCGGCGGTATGTTCGTCGAGAAGCAAAATCGAGGACGGCCTCAAACTTGCCATCAACAAACTTACCGCTTGCCGTTGTCCGCCCGAAAGTAAGCCGATACGGTCTGAAAGACGGTTTTCTAATCCGAGATTGAGCGCGGCAAGAGTTTCGCGAAAACGGCTGATATAGCGTTGTTTTACCGCTGGCGCAAGACCGCGCCGTGTTCCGCGTTTCATCGCGAGAGCAAGATTTTCTTCGATTGTGAGTCCGCTACAAGTTCCCGCTACTGGATCTTGAAAAACTCTGGCGACCAAACGCGAACGCTCGGTAAGTGAAAGACGGCTTAAATCTTGTCCGTCGATGATGATTTTTCCGCTATCGGGCGTGATTTCACCCGCAATTGCATTCAGCAAAGTCGATTTTCCCGCTCCGTTACTACCGATAACCGAAACGAATTCTCCTGCGGTTAATTCGAGGGAAAGTCCGCGTAAAACCTTGTTTTCGAGTGGAGTGTGCGGATTGAAAGTTTTGTAGAGATTTTGCGCGCTAATCATTTTTCCTCCGCGGTTTTTGCCGTAGAACGGGGAAATTTTCGGCGGTAAAAATTAAGGAAAAATCCGCGAATACTGCCGAATTTAATCGCGATGAGCATCAAAATTGCGGTTAAAAGATTTATGTCGCCAGGTAGAAGATGCAAAGTGTCGCCCATCGTTTCCAGCGCAATTGCAACGATTAAACGGAATAAAACGCTACCGATGATGCAGGCGATAAGCGCGGTCGCGACTTTTTTCGGATTTAATACCGCCTCGCCGCCGATTAGAGATGCAAGTCCAATCACCAAAATTCCTATTCCCGCACCAACATCCGCCGCCTGCCTACTTTGCGCGAACATCGCCCCCGCCAAAGCAACTAGCGCATTTGCGATGGCAATCCCGAGAATAATCATCGCACCCGTCGAAATTCCTTGCGCCCGTGCCATTCTGCTATTTGCACCAGTCGCCCGCATTGCAAGCCCAGTTTCGGATTTCATAAAGAGATAAAGCAGAACGGTAACCGCTAGAACAATCAGCGCAAAAACAATCACGGGAACAAGTGCGTAATGCAAATTTGGAGCATTGTCAGATAAAGCCGATAACACGCTAGAACGGCCACCGAGCGGTAAATTTGGTCGCCCCATAATCCGCAAATTTATCGAATACAGGGCGTACATCACCAAAATCGAGGCGAGTAAGTGCATTATTTTTAGCCCGACATTCAAAAACCCCGTAACCGCACCTGCAATAAAACCAGTCATAGCCGCAATTAAGCTTGCAAACCAAGGGTTAAAACCGTGAATAATCAACACAATCGCAACCGCGCCACCAAGCGGAAATGTGCCTTCTACGGTGAGATCGGGAAAATCAAGAATTCGAAACGATAAATAAATGGAAAAAGCAACGAGAGAGTAGATAAGACCGCTTTCAAGCGCGCCGTAAAAAGCAATTTGATTGAGCATATTGGTTTGTCGGTGAAAAATCGGTAAATGTAAGTTGATAAGTTTGCACTATAGAGATTGTCATTCGCGAAAAGTTAGTAAAAATGCGGTCAAACAGAGAACTTTCGCCAGCAAAAATTGTCAGTTTTCGGAATTTATAAGAAAAAATATTTGACATTTGCTGAAAAGAAATGTTTAATGCGCGCCCTCTTTAACGGCCAAGTAGCTCAGTCGGTAGAGCAGCGGACTGAAAATCCGCGTGTCGGTGGTTCGATTCCGCCCTTGGCCACCATCAGAATTTATCTCTCTTCGTTTTTATTCATATTTTTTTCTTATGACGAAGAATTTTCGAAAGGTTTAATTTTTATGTCTCGCACCTGTCAAGTAACTGGTAAAAAACCACAAGTGGGAAATAAAGTTTCTCACGCCAATAACAAAACCAAGCGTCGTTTTCTCCCTAACATTCAAGAGCATCGTTTTTGGCTGGAAAGCGAAAAGCGTTTTATTAAATTGAAAGTTAGTGCTCACGGAATGCGAGTTATCGACAAACGCGGTGTTGATGCGGTTGTTGCTGAACTTCGCGAACGCGGCGAAATTTGATTTTTTTGAGGAGTAAGCGAAATGGCGAAGAAAAATATCCGTGAAAAAATTCGTTTAGTTTCTTCCGAAGGCACTGGTCATTTTTACACCACGACCAAAAATAAAAGAAATATGCCTGAAAAGATGGAAATTAAAAAATACGATCCAGTTGCTCGCAAACACTGCATTTATAAAGAAGCAAAAATCAAGTAATTCTTTATTAAGTAACTGATGTTTCATAGCAAGATTGACCCGCTACGGCGGGTTTTTTTATGCTCCATAGAGGATTAGTTTTTCGATGGAAAAATTGCTCGCGCTTAAAAATATTTCGCTTAATTTCGGTCGCAGACGGATTTTGAATTCGGTGAATTTAGAGCTTTCTCGCGGTGAGATTGTGGCGATAACAGGTTCAAACGGTGTGGGGAAGACTAGCGTTTTATCCCTGATTGCTGGAAACATTACGGCGGATAGCGGTGAAATTGAATTTGCAAAATCGGCGCGCTCGGTGGTTTTTGTAGCGGATAAACCTGCCCTATATCCCGATTGGACGGTAGAAAATTTTCTCTGCTGGAACGCGCAAATGCTGGCGGCTGACGGTAATAGCGCGAAAAGATTTGATGTCGAAACGGTTATTCGTGCTTGTTCTTTATCTTCGGTGCTCACGGATAAATGCGGTTTGCTTTCCCACGGATTTCGCCAACGGGTTGCGCTTGCGGTTGGACTTTTGGCAAATCCTGATATTTTGCTGTTAGACGAGCCTGGTAACGGTTTAGATCCCGCGCAACGCTTGGAACTTGGAAATATTTTGCGCACATTGCGGCAAGAGACGGCGATTTTGATGGTGCATCACGATTTGGGCGAAGTATGCAAGCTCTCTGACCGTATTTACGATTTAGATAACGGTGAATTTTTAGAAATTGCGCTGCCAAGCGGTGAATTTATTTGTGCTGAATGGGATAGTGCGGAACTTGCGGCGGATTCTGATTGGCAAGATGAAAATTTTGCGCTTTATTTTTGCGAAAGCGATGCGCGGCAGGAAAAAATTAAAAAACTTGCATCAACTCACGGTTTGCTTGCGATTTATCAGGAATATCCTGCGCGGGCTTTGCAAATTCGCCGTGATGCTTTGCGTAAGAAAAAAGCGGCTTAATTTTGGGAGATGACGGTGAGCGAAGAACAAATTACAAATAACGGTAAAAGCAAAGAAAACACACCGCATAAATTGCCAATTATTTCTGCGAGCTCGAAAGCATTGTTCTTAAAAGAGTTGTATCAATTTTTTTCTCCGTTAGCGGTTTTTTCTTTGGCGGGGATTTGGCTTTTTTGGGGAATATGTTTTTTTGTTTTTTTTGAGCAATATCAGGCTTTGGCTGCGAAACTCGCAATGTTAGAAAACCGTCGTGGAGCAACGCAAATGCTGTTGGTTACAGCAAACAATTTGCTGATGTGGTTATTGGTTGCTTGGGTGATATTTTTTGCATCTAAAACGGTAGCGACGGAATTTGAACAGCAAACTTTTCGCTTACTTCCGCGACATTTAGGTGGATTTGTCCGCAGCTTGAAATACAAATTTTTGGTGATTTTGCTGTCAATTGCGCTCTTGGTTTTGCCGTTTTGGCTAGCGGTTTTTGCCTTATCTTTCGCGACCGATTGGGATTTAGGGCAAGTTTTCGGCATATTTTTAACCCAAGTTTTATTTGCGGTTTATGCGGCGAGTTCGGCAATTTTGGCGGCTTTATTTTTACGGCAAGGTGTGGCTAGTGCCTTATTTCTCGCTTTGTTCTGGCTTTTGCTTTATGTTTTACCGCTGATTATTTATGAGCCAGCGTCTTTGGCTGCTGTGGTGCAATGGTTTTCGCCGTTTTCGCATGCACAACTTTTATCCGCTGGAATTTTCCATATTCAGACATTGACATTCATTTTGCTCAATGCTTTCTTTTTTATTTCTTTGACTTTGCTGGTTGATTGGGAGGCACGGTAATGGGATTTTTTGCAAGTTACGGATTATTTTTGGCAGAAATTTTGACGCTTGTTTTTGCGATTATGGCGGTGATTGCAGTTGCGGCTAAGTCGAAAACTAATAAAAACGAAAAGGCGGAACTCAAAGTCGAATTGTTAAACGACCGTTACGAGGAAATGAACGACACGATTTTCGCCGCCATTGCCGATAAAAAAGAATGGAAAAATTATTGCCGTGAGCAAAAACAGGCGAGTAAAAATCGCGGTAAAGACAAGGACGGAAAATCTTTACCGCGATTATTTGTTTTAGATTTTGACGGTGATATTGCAGCAACGGACGCTGATGAATTACGGGAACAGATTTCCGCGATTTTGCAGACAGCAAAAGAAGGCGAGCAAGTTTTATTACGGTTAGAAAGCGCTGGCGGTTATGTTCATAGTTATGGTTTTGCGGCTTCGCAACTTGCGCGTTTGCGGGAAAAATCCCTGCATTTAACGGTTGCGGTAGATAAGATTGCGGCAAGCGGCGGTTATATGATGGCTTGCGTAGGTTCAGAGATTATTGCGGCACCGTTTGCGGTTATCGGTTCGGTTGGGGTTGTCGGTGCTTTGCCGAATTTTCACGATTTGCTCGAAAAACAAAGCATTCATTACGAAGAACATACCGCGGGCGAATTCAAACGGACACTGACAATGTTCGGAGAAAATACCGACGGCGACCGCCAACAATTCCGTAAAGAATTGCAAGAAACGCACGAATTATTCCAGCAACATATCCGTGAATATCGCCCAAATCTTGATGTAGCGAAAATCGCAACGGGAGAAACTTGGTACGGTAAAAAAGCTTTGGAGAAAGGCTTAATCGACAAAATCCAAACCAGCGACGATTTTTTACTCGCAATGATGAAAACTCACAATATTTTGGAACTCTCGCACAGTAAAACGCAATCTTTAATCCAAAAATTGAAAGAGGAATTTTTAAGTTCGGTCTCGGTAGAAGGGATTAAAAAATCAGCACAAGGAATGATTAAACCGTTTAAGGCGGATATTCAATAAATTGCCAAAAATTAGTTCAGGAGGGATTAAATGGCAAAAAATGTAAAAAAATCTAATTTGCTTACTACACCGTTTGGATTTAGTTCCACTGCGGACGAAGTTGCAAAAGATATAGATTTAAGCGGCAAAAATTGCATTGTTACAGGTGGTGCTTCTGGTATAGGACTGCAAACGGCAAAAACTTTGGCGAGCGTCGGTGCAAGTGTGGTGTTGGCGGTGAGAAATCCGCAAAAGGTTCAAAATGTTGTTGAACTACTGCGAAAAGAAACAAAAAATCCGCACATTACGGCTTCGAAAATCGATTTGGCGGACTTAAATTCAGTTGTTGAGTTTTGTAAATCTTGGAACAAACCGCTGCATATTTTGGTAAATAACGCTGGGATTATGGCACTGCCGCAAAAAGAATTAAGCAAGCAAAACTACGAACTGCAATTTGCAACGAATTTTTTAGGGCATTTTGCATTGACTATGAGATTGCTCTACCACCTTAAAGAGGCACAAGGTGCAAGGATTGTTAATGTCGCTTCCAGTGCTCATCTTTTTTCGCCGATTATTTGGGACGATATCAACTTTGCTTTCACCCCTTACGATCCGATTACCGCTTACGCACAATCCAAAACCGCTTTGATTTCATTTAGCATCGCTATTACGCAAAAGTGGCAAAGACACGGAATTTATTCAAATGCGCTAAATCCTGGTGCAATCGCTACGAATTTACAAAAACATACTGACGGTCTAAAAACACCTGAAAATTTACGCAAAACCCTAGAACAAGGGGCGGCTACTTCGGTTTTATTAGCAGCTTCGCCTTTATTAGAGAATATCGGCGGCAAGTATTTTGAAGATTGTAATGAAGCAAAAACCGTTCTACAACGCCCAAATGATTTTAGCGGTGGCGTTGCAAAATACGCTATGACCCAAGAAAATGCTATGCGTGTATGGAGATTAGGGAAAAAGTTAACTAACTATTAAATAAAAAGCACGGCGAATAACCGTGCTTTTTTATTGAGATTGTGAAAGTGATTTACGCCGCGGCAATTTGTCTGCGAATCATCGCTTCCTGCGCATTCAAGAATTTTCTGCGAATTTCAGGATTTTGCACCGTATTGATGAGTTTGCAGGTTTCGTCCTGATTTAGCGTTTCTAGTTCGTTTTTGAGTTTTTCGATTTCTTTATTGGCAATGTCAATCAAAATGCTGATTTCTTCGTTATTGGACTTGATTTCAGTTGCCCGTTTGCGCAAAGAATCGGTGATTTGATTGATATCTTCGATATGTCCGACGGTATAAGCGGTTTGTAATGCAGTTGAGGTTTCTGGATCGCAACCTGTCTGACAAAGTAAGATTAAAGCCTCACGATATGCTTCATTTTGTGCACGGTTTGATTCTTTGTTCGGAAAAGCTTGATTTAATTCCCGTTGTTCGATGAGTTTTTGCAGTTTTAATTCTGCGGTTGCGTATTCTTCTTCCGCTTGACGGAGCTTTTCCGCAGCTTCGTTTCTCTGTATTTTTAACAATTCTTCCAAAGCTTCTCCGCATTGAGCGGTGTAATCGTGGATAAAATATTCAGTGCGGCGAATAATACCGTCGCGCTGCATTATGTATTCCGAAAATTGCGCGGAAAGCTGTCCTAGTTCGTTTGCAAGCGGTGTTCCTGAAAGATTATTTCCGCCGTAGCAGGCAAGTAAAAATGACTTAATCGTCGCCTGTGCTTCGTTTAATTTTCCCGTTTCCAAATCCGAAATAACGATTGAAATTTCCGATTGCAAAGCATCAGAATAAGAGTTGTCATTAACGATTTGTTTGAGAGCGGATTGCTGACTGGCAATTAAGTCTTTGTCGTCGAGTTCAATTGCGGTTTTGAGAATTTCAAGGCGTTTTAGTAAATTTTTCATAGCTATCACATTAGTTTGATATTGAGATTATTTGTATTGCTTAAATTCAAGAGACCTGCTGGAATGTTGTCCAAAGTATTACCTTCTAAATCTAATTCGCGAAGATTTTTAAGACCAGCAAATTCATTCGGAACGGTTTTAAGGTCGTTGTTGTTTAGCAGCATAATCCGTAATTCGGATAGCTTTGACAATTGCCAAGGAAGAGTTTTGAGGCGATTTTTACTCGCGTTCAAAAATTCGAGTTTTTTGCATTTATCCAATTCCACAGGCAGAGAATTGAGCAAGTTTCCACCGATATTGAGCACTTTTAAGTTGGATAAATGACCGATAGTCGTCGGTAAATATGCAACACGGTTGCCCATCATTTTGAAGGTTTCAAGGCTTGCAAGTTGGTCAATGCGTTCGGGAATGTTTTGGATTAAGTTGTCGTTGATGTTTAAGACGGTAAGTTGAATTAAACCGCAAATTTCAGGCGGAAATCTTTTTAATTTATTGTTTTCGATATATAACTCGCGAAGATTGTGAAGTTGCGAGAAAGTATTCGGTAAGGCGGAAATAAAGTTATTGCTTAAATTGATGATTTGCACATTTCTTACCGCACCGATGGCAGGAGTAATGTTGTGCAATTGCAGAGAAGATAAATCCAAAATTTTGACTTTTTTGAGTTCATCGACACTTCTTGGAATGATATCGGCGGAAATATTTAATCCGTCCGCCCAAGTAATTAGTTCTTGTAATTGATCATCGATGCCAGAATTTTCCGTAACTTGTGGTTTTGCCTTTGCTTCTTCTGGTGCTTGCGGCGATTTTTTCTCCCCGAAAGCCTGAAAGCCATCAACTTCGCCCGTTATTTTGCTTACTTGTTCTTGGCTGCTAGAAGTTAAATCTTCTTCATCGAAAAAATGCAGATCGTGTTGTGGCTGCGTTTGATTGTCTTTATTGTCTTGATTGACGGTATTAGCAGAATTGCTATCAGAAGAATTATCAGAGCTGCTACTAGTGATGCTCGCCACTTGCGAAAGCAGGGTCGAAATATCGTTTCCTGCGTTCTGCAATAGTTCTTTCACACTTTGCAAAGAGTTATAAGGCATTTGGCTTTTCCTTGAATATAAAAATATGTTGTCCGAAAATAACAAAAGAGGCTAAAAAATGCAAACATCTCGCGATATTGCTATTTTTTTACTACATAAAAATCTAAATAAATCAACAAAATAAAAATCTCATTACAAAAAATATTACCGCTGCCATAAATGATGCAGCTGGCAGAGTGATTATCCAAGCCATCGCGATTGGACGCATCAATTTCCAATTTGCATCTTTATTGACTAATCCGATACCTAAAACCGCTCCGACCAGAATATGCGTGCTGGAAACAGGCAAACCGCAGATAGAGGCAATCATCACGATTGTAGCGGCTGATAATTCGGCGGTAAATCCAGAAGAAGGGTGCATTCTGGCGATATTTCTACCGACGGTCATCACCACTTCCTTACCGATAAACCATAATCCGACAACAAGCGCAATACCGAAAGTCAGCATCACAATTGCGGGTAGGGCAGAAGTTTCGGCAACGCTATCGAATTTAATTGCATCAATTACGGCGGCAAACGGTCCGATTGCGTTGGCAATATCGTTTGCACCGTGCGAAAAAGCAAATCCCGATGCGGAAAAAACCTGCATCCAGCTGAACATTAAAAATGTCATTTTGCTGACATCTTTGCGTTTTGCGGTGTTGGCATAAACAAAAGTAGCGAGCCAAATGCAAGCTCCAATCATCAAAATCACCAGAATATTGATGATGAAATCCAGCTCTAAATTGATATTTTTTAATCCCTTGAACATCAGCATTGCGGAAATCATCATTCCGCCGCCAGCGGAAATTATCGGCACCCAAGACCGCAATGCACGGTAAGTGTCGATATCGTCTTTTTTGCTTTCGATTTTGTATAAACCTTTGTAATAGTCGGATTTGAATTTTTCGGGATTTATATCTTGTTCGGAATAAAGTTCGGCATCGTGAGCTAAATCTTCGGCGATTTTGACTTTTTCGTTATCGGGTAGCGCGGCAAAAGTTTCCTTATGTTTTTCTTTATATTCTTTCTTTTCCGCTTTGATTATTTTGAGTTTTGCACGCACCTCTTCGTTGTAATCCAGCACATATTTTTTAACTTGACGGAATAAAAAATAAGATAAAAAACAACCTAAAAGTGGTGATAAGACCCAAGATGCGGCGATTGTGCCAATTTTTTCCCAACGCACGGGTTTTGCTGCACCTGAAAATGTTCCGAATTCGATTAAGCCATACAAAACCGCCGCACCGACTAATCCACCGATAATCGCGTGAGTTGTGGAAACAGGCAAACCTTTTTTTGAAGCGAAAAGTAACCAAAAAGCGGCAGCAAATAATGCCGATGACATTAAGCAAACAAATTCCCTAGTAGAAATATTTAATGGTTCTAAATCGACAATCCCGCTGCGAATAGTTTGCGTTACTTCGCCACCTGCAATAACCGCACCGCTGACTTCAAATATTGCCGCGACGAATAATGCCTGCGATACGGATAAAGTTCCCGCTCCGACAGAAGTTCCAAATGAATTAGCAACATCATTTCCACCGATATTAAAGGCCATAAAAAGACCTGCAACAGCTGCTAAAACAAATAAAAGAGGGTCATTTTTATTAGTGTAATTTAAGCCCCAATAGATGAAATAAATCACCATTACAGAAAGAATTAACATCAAAAAGAGATTAACTTTTTGCGTATGTTGCGGTGAAAGATTTTTGCGCTTCATAAAAGAGTTGTGCTGATTAAATTAAGGGTATTTTAGCGGTGAAATTCAGCTATAAAATTGCATTCATAGGCAAAAGTAACATTTAAGAAATTAAGGAGAATTTATGTTGAGTATGAATATTGACAAAATTGTCAAAGTATTTGAAGAGTGTAATTTCGAAGAAAAACAAGAAACAGTTCGAATATTAAACACAATGCTAGAACAAGATTTTGCCGACATTGTGGATGATCCAGATTTTCAAGAATTACAAGAATTAGTTTCATCTAGTCCAGAAATAGGACAAAAAGACTATAAACAATTAAAAATGGAATATTTAGAGAAAAAATTTGGGGATAAATGATGAAATTGTTTTTGGATACTAATGTTTTGATAGATGCTTTTAATAAAGAACGCAAACAATATATTTCAGCATTTCGACTAATTCATTTATTGAAAAAAGGTAGATATGAAGCTTTCGTGTCAAGTCATAGTTTGACGGATATGTTTTACATATTGCGTAAAACTCATTCCCTGTTATTAAGAGTAAAAATACTGAACTTTATATTGCAACATTGCACAATAATTTATGAAGATAGAGATATGTTTTTAGCCGCCATCGCTAATCCTGAATTGCAAGATTTAGAAGACGAAATGCAGCAAATTGCGGCTCAAAAAGCGGAAGTTGATTTCATCGTTACAACAAACTTAAAGGATTTTGCAAAGTCCGAAGTTGCGGCAATTTCTATTTCTGATGCTTTATTAAAAATAAAATCTTAAAGTTATTATTAAAGTCTTTTTAAAATTATTCCAACCACTTTTTTAATCCCGTTGTTCTTTGATTTTTATTCATTATCGTTTTTGCGATTATTTTTTGATTAGCATAAATTGTAATTTCTTCTTTTGCGCGGCTAATCGCGGTATAAAAAAGCTCACGGGATAATAATTTTTCTTGGTTCTCATTCAAAACTATTGCGCATTTTCGGTATTCCGAACCCTGTGATTTATGAATTGTCATCGCATAAGCTGGACTAATAATTTCTCTTGAAATCGCGGCAAAGGGGATAATTTTTCCATTCGGAAAGTAGAGATTTAAATCACCACCAGTGTGATTTTTCAGCAATATTCCGATTTCACCGTTAAATATTTCTTTTTGGTAATCATTCTGGTTAATCATCAAGGGAAGACCAGCGTAATATTCTTCTTTTAGCCCCAGTTTTTTCCGCACAATTTCCTGAATTTTTTGATTTATAAAATCGCTTCCTAGTTGAGAAATTTTACTGGAACAGAGTATGCGAAAATCGTCAAAGATATTAAAAATTTCATCAACAGCTGTATTTTTTAAGTCAAGAGAGAAGAATTTTTGATAATCAACAGTAAGTTTTGAATAAATATCGCTAGTTTTTATGTCGATTAGTTCAATTTTCTTTGAATTTTCAAGAATCTCCTTGGTTTTAACCGTATTTCCATCCAAAGTTGCACGGACAATTTGAGCGATTTCGGAATTTTCATCAAAACGACGGGATTCTTGTAATTCAGTAATGTTATTTTGTAATACTTCCGCCCGTGAAATGTCATACAAAACCGCACCAGGTTCCACGGAAGCGAGCTGATTTGCATCGCCGAGCAGGATTATTTGGCAATTTTCGGCAATTGCATTGAACAGCAAATCCGCAATTTCAAGCGATAGCATTGAAGCTTCATCGATGATTATCACGCGGTAAGGCAGGTGATTTTTATCATTAAATTTCGCCTGATTGCGCCGTCCTAAACCGAGCAAACGGTGAATAGTTTGAGCGGCTTCAATTTGCGGCGGTTGTTCAAAATTGCTAAATGCACTCCTCAGGCTTTCTTCCATTCTTTTGGCTGCTTTACCCGTTGGAGCTGCAAGCATTATGTTAATTTTTTCTTTATTTTTCTCAGCCAGATAGCAAATTGCGGCAGTGATTGTGGCAAGGGTATAAGTTTTGCCCGTGCCAGGTCCGCCTGTAATGATGGAAAAATTTTCTTGTAAAGCACGGCAAAAAGCTTTTTCCTGCTCTTTATTGAGGTTTCGGGCAAATTTTTGCCGTAATAATTCAATTTCGCTAGCACTTATATTTCTTTTTTTATCAATGAGTTTGAGAATATTTTTAGCAAGTCTTTTCTCGGCTTGAAATATACGGTAAAACTGAAAATTATCATTATTCGCAATGATTATTGAAGGTTTATTTATAACTTGTTCATTATTATTATCTTGCTGTTGAATTAAATGCGGTAAAAAATCATCGCGCTCAAAAGAAAAATCAAGCGCATCACGCTGCAAAATACTATTTCCCTGTTCTAACTCATTGTTTAATAAAGAAAAAATCCGCTGAAATTTTTCGTGTGAGCTTAAATTTTCCGTTTCAATTTGATTATTTTGCGCTTGCTTTTCGCTTAATTCTTTTGCAAAACTGAAAGATAAATATTGCGCGATGGGAGAAATTTCTAAATTATTTGCTTGCATAGCTTGAACCGAACTTAAATAACGAAAAGATTATATTTATTCAATACTCATTGGAACAAATATAATTCCGCCTTTTTTCTTATTGTCTAGTTAATGTAAGAAAAAATTTTAGACGCGTCATTTACGGATTTTTTTAGGAAATAAATTTATGGATTTGCAGGGAATAAACCCATTAGATATTGTTTTAGCGACGATTTTGTTGGTTTCCACTTTGGTTGGAATTGCACGCGGATTATTCCGTGAAATTCTTTCTTTGATTGCTTGGGTTTTGGCTTTATGGGTGGCGATAAAACTCTCGCCGCAGGTTTCAGAAAATTTTGTCAAACAATTTATTGAAGCGGATTCGATTGCTTACATCGCCTCGTTTGGAGTGATATTTTTCGCGGCACTTTTCGCGATTGGGCTGGTGAATTTGCTACTTACTTCGCTCTTTGACGCGGTCAAAATGGGCGGATTTAACCGTCTAATGGGAATGGTTTTCGGATTTTTACGCGGATTAGTTATTGGTGCATTAGTTGTTGCGGTTATTTCTGCGGTATTTCCAAATCTCAAAGCAACGGAAGCTTGGACGGAAAGTAAATTACGCGACGGTTTCGAAAATCTCGCGGCTTGGGGAATTGAGCAAATTCCAGCCGAAGTCCGTAAAAATGCCGACACTTGGCTTAATCCGCCGCGTGCTGCCAAGGACAATACTTTAATTTCCGAGCGCAAAGAAGCCGATGTGAAAGATACCAACGCAACTGGCGGTTTAACACTTTCTAGTTATGAAGAAGCTGCGGTTAGTCAAAGAGAAGCGAACCGTCCATCAATTTCAGTCGAACAGCAACGCCGTCAAGCTGAAAGAAATGATGCGATGTCAGGTAGCAATGAAACGGAAAACCGTAGCGGTATTTCATTGGAATCGGCTCGCTGATTTTTTTATTCATTCATAGATTGGAAAACTTATGCAGGATTTGCAGGAAATAATTCGCCTTGAAGAGGTTTCTTTCCGTCGCGCTGGTCGGGTTATTTTTTCCAATCTTTCTTTTTCGATAAATCGCGGTGAAGTAGTCGGAGTAATGGGACCTTCTGGGACGGGCAAGACTACTTTAATGCGTTTAATTACAGGACAACTTGCTCCGAGTTCGGGGCGAGTTTTTGTTTTTGGGCGCGATTTATCCACTCTTTCCCGTGCTGAATTGATGGAACTTCGGCGCAACATCGGAATGCTTTTTCAGTCGAATGCTTTATTTACCGATATGACGGTTTTTGACAATGTTGCGTTTCCCTTGCGCGAAGTTGCCAAGCTACCGAAAGAATTGATTGAAATATTGGTCGCGATGAAATTGCAAACCGTGGGGCTTGCGGGAGCACGGTATCTAATGCCGCAGGAACTTTCAGGCGGAATGATGCGACGGGCGGCTTTGGCACGGGCGATGGCACTCGATCCCAAAATTATGATTTATGACGAACCATTTACGGGGCAAGATCCGATAACTTTGGGAATGCTAGCGAAATTGGTGCGTGATTTCAGCCGTGGTTTGGATATGACTAGTTTGATTGTCAGCCACGATGTTGCGGAAGTTGCGGCGATTGCGGATCGAATTTTGCTCATTGCGGACGGAAAATTGCTCGCACTTGATGTCCCCGAAAAGCTCTATCAAAGCGAAGAGCCGATGATTAAGCAATTTATGCACGCTTTATCCGACGGTCCTGTGCCGTTTCATTATCCGAACTACGACTATTTAGCGGATATGCGAGGAGCGGTTTGATGTTTATTGTTTCTCGCACGGTATTTCGCGCTGTGTCGCATCTTGGGCGTTTTTCTTTATTCTTCATTGAAATTCTTGCTTCTTCTTGGGAGATTTTCCGTCGTCCGATGGAATTTATCCGTGCTTTTTACAACTCGGCGGTCTTGTCTTTACCGATTATTTTGCTCTCGGGACTTTTTGTCGGAATGGTTTTGGCTTTGCAAGCCTTTGTAAATATGCAAACTTTCGGAGCAGAGAGCGCGACGGCAACTTTGGTTGCACTTGCTTTGATGCGCGAACTTGGAGCGGTAGTGAGTGCGCTTTTATTTGCGGGTCGAGCTGGTTCGGCGATTACCGCGGAAATCGGTTTGATGCAGGCAACCGAACAGCTTGCCGCAATTGAGATGATGGGGATTGAACCGATAGCGCGAGTTGGAGTAGCACGCTTTTACGGAGCGTTTTTCGCTCTTCCTGCTTTGGCTTTGATATTTGTCGCGGTGGCGATGATTGGCGGATATTTTGTCGGCACTCGTTTAGGTTTAGACGGCGCGATGTTTTGGGCGCAGTTGCAGCGCGGAGTTGGATTTTTTCACAATATCTTTTTAGGTGTAATCGTTAAATCCTTGGTATTCGGGGCATTGTGCGCGGCGATTGCGGTTTATTACGGTTTTTATGCTCCGCAAGGCGCGCAAGGTTTGGGGCTTGCAACGACGAAAACGGTAGTTTCTTCATCATTAGCGATTTTGGCGGCGGATTTTCTGCTCACCGCCTTGATGTTCGGTATGTAGCAGTCGCAATAAATAGCAATACGGAAATAAATAAATGAAAAATCACAATTCTTCATACACAGCAGCGGTAGGATTTTTTGTCATTCTTGCTTTGGCGGCTTTGTTTTTTTTAGGCTTTAAGGCGAGCAATTTAGGAGCATTTAATCCGCAAAATGTTTATCGGGTAACGGCGATTTTTGGTGATATCGGCGGACTTGGTAAAGATGCCAAAGTTTCGATGGCGGGCGTGCAAATCGGTCGAGTAGGAAAAGTGGAATTGCTACAAGACGGTAAAACTTCCGTTGAACTCATCATCGCCAGCGATTTTTTAATTCCCTCTGATAGCGGAGCGCACATTCTGACTTCGGGCTTGCTCGGTGAAAGATATGTCGGAATAAATCGCGGTATTAGTAGTCAAAATCTCAAAGATGGCGGAAAAGTTGCGAATACGGGCGGCTCGCTGGTTTTGGAAAAAGTTTTGCAACAGTTTGCGGGCGGCGGAATTATGTATCCCGAAAAGTTCTACAAATTAACGGCAAAATTCACCGATGCCAGCGGTATTGCGGTTGATACACCAGTCAAACAAAGCGGTGTGCAAATCGGCAGAGTTAGCAGTGTGCAGCTCGACCAGAATACATTTCAGGCGGTTGTAACAATGGAAATTGACGCGCAATACGGAAAAATTCCGCTTGACAGCAGTGCCGATGTTTTATCGACAAGCCTTATCGGTGGAAAATATATCGGCATCAGCCCAGGCGGTGAAACGGCATATTTAACCGACGGCGGCGAATTTCAATATGCAAATTCAGCGGTAGTTTTGGAAAAACTTATCCAGCAATTTGTAAGCAATATGACGATGAAGCAATAAATCCTCATATTGCTTAACCTTCACGCAAAATTCTTTTTCACACACAAGGAGTCAATCAATATGAAAAAACTCTTACTTAGTTGCGCACTTGCTTGCGCTTGCGGTATTGCGGTTGCGGCGGCAACGGGCGAAGATGCCAAAGCAACGGTTGAAGCACAAACTAATACGCTAATTGCCGAATTGCGCGCCAATCAAGCAACTTATGCGAGCAATCCAGCAGCATTTAATCAATTTGTTAATTCCCGTGTCGCGCCGAATATGGCATTCGACAAAATGGCGGAAATCGCGCTCGGTCGGCATTTGCAGTCGGTCAAGGCAGCTGGAAAATTCGAAGCTTTCCGCGATGCTTTCCGTGAATTGCTTATCCGTGTTTATTCCAAATCTTGGACGGAATACACCAACGCACAAATTAGCGTAATCGGCACGCCAACCGTCGATCAATATCAACGGGCAAAAGTGCGGGCACAGGTTGTGAATAACGGACAAACTAATCAAATGGAATTCGCGCTTTGGTATGACGGCGGTGTTTGGAAGCTTTATGACGCGACATTCTCGAATGTTTCGCTCATTAGCGGTTACCGCACCACCTTCGACGGTGAAATTCAAGCTTCTGGTGTTGATGCCTTGATTGCAAAAATGAAAACAATGCAATGATGAACACGGCACTCGGAATAATTGATAAGGACGGCAGACTGGTTCTGCCGTCTGTTGTATCTAGCAAATCGTTATCCGCTAAAAAGTTTGCAGCGTTTGATATCAAAGAAGTTCGTGCTTTGCCGAATACGGTAAAAATTGATTGCAGCAGTTTGATAAATTGCGACAGTGCGGCAATTGCGAGTTTTGTTTGGCTAGTGCGCGAGCTGGGCAAATTCGGAATAAAAACTAGCTGGGAAAATATCAGTGCGGATTTGGCAAAACTCTTGGATTTATACGGTTTGACAGAAATAATTAAAAACACGGAAAAAGAGGAATAAGAGTGCAGGAAAAAATAAGAAAGAGGGTTATTGAAAAACTCGGGGATTGTGAAGTAAATATTAGTATGGAAGACGGTCTTGACGGTATTTATGTATCAATCGAAGTCCGAAGCGAAAAATTCCGCGAAATCAGCCGCATAGAACAACACCGAATGGTATTAAAAGCATTGGAAGATTTAATCGCAAGTAACGAAATCCACGCGGTGAAAATAAAAACGAGAGTGTAAAAAAATAACTGGAGACTTAAATGAAAAAACAATTTCTTACTTTGTTGATTGAAAAAGATGAAACTGGACACGGTGGAGGTAGTAAGTGGAAATTGAAAGACAATAAAGGTAACGGAAATCGTATAGCTACCCTTGATGAAAAAGGTTTTGTAACTGGTAAATAATCGTAAGTGGTTATATGAAAAATGTAGAAGAACTAATTGATAAGCTCTTTGAAACCGACTGTTATGTAATAGATTATTTACCGCAAAGAGTGCCAAAAAAAATGCACGAGAGATATTCAGAATTAGAAGATTATTTCTTAAAGCATTATTTAGATAAATTTAGTAAAGATATTGCGGAAATAGTTTTGAAATTATTGGCTTATTTTCCAGCTGAAATATATGTTGCCGAATATCCTGAAAAATATAACGGGAAAGATATAAATAATTATCCATTTGGTAAAAATTTAGCTGATTTGTCATTTGAAAAAATTGCAAAACTAATTCAAAAATCCATCAGAAAAGGACATTTATCAACTGTTGTTTTATTTAGGCAAGAAAATGCACTGTTGTCAATTTCAAGCCAATTTTCAGTTTCTCTTTACAATCCAAGCAAGAAGCTTTTAACGCGGACAAAAACACTAGCTCAAAGTAGAGGTGTATTTGTTTGGAACACTGGGAATTGAAATAAATGCCGTTTTATCAAATAGAACTTTTGGGGAATAAATTAGGCTTAAAAAATCCCCGTGAATTAGCCATTCAAGAAGAAAAAATAACTAAACGAAAAGCAGCAGAGTTATTCAACAATCCGATTTTGGATAAATATGCGACGGGTAGTTTCGCAATGCTTGCCTTTATTCACGGTTTTTTATTTGCCGATATTTATGATTTTGCGGGAAAAATCCGTGAAGTGAATATTGCCAAAGGGAATTTTCGTTTTGCATCGGCAATGTATCTTGCAAGTTCCATCTGCGAAATAGAAAAAATGCCGCAGCAAACATTTGAGCAAATACTAGAAAAATATGTGGAGATGAATATCTTGCATCCATTCCGAGAAGGTAATGGTAGAAGTATGCGGATATGGCTAGATTTGATATTCAATACCGAATTAAAACAAGTAGTAGAGTGGCAAAAAATCAGTAAAGAAGATTATCTTTTAGCAATGGAAAGAAGTCCTGTTCGAGATATTGAAATAAAGTATTTATTAAAGTCCGCAATGACCGATAAAATCGATGATTTTTATACCTATTCTCGCGGTATCGACCAAAGTTATTTATATGAAAATTACTGTGAATTTAAGCTAGAAGAGTTACTTAAAAAAGATCAAAAGAGATAAAAAAATGCCATCAAATATGCCAGAAAAAGAAATTGCATTAAATATTTCCCAAGCAATAATTCAGGGAAAATGGCTTTATCTGGGATATTTGAACCAGAAAAATGAAGAACATTATTTCTTTTTTGCGGTAAAAGATATTGATTTTGCAAGGAAAATTCTCTACGGCGATATGTTTAATACCCGTGATGGCGATGAAGTTTTATATAACCGCAAGATATTTTTTAATCGTATTTTTAGCGGGCGTTATATTTATGAATTATCTTATCAAGTGCCAGAGAGACTAATTAAAAAACTAGAACAATTAGATAAACAACAAGATTTTCTCGGAATATCATTATTGCAAAACAATGTTTTTCTTTATTTAGAAAAATGTTTGCAATTAAATAAAAACGAAGATACAAAGAGCGGAATAATGCTTTATGGCATTGATATGGAGACTTTTGCCCTAAGTAAGAGTGTCGAATTAAATCTACAACAGAGTAAAAATCTTTGCCGTTATTTATTAGCTAATAAGAAAAAAGAAAATAACAATTCCTATAAACAGAAAATTATCCGCTTGATTTTTAATGTTTTGTCAATTAGTGCGGATAATAAAAATACCGTTATTGTGTATCAAGAGGTCTTTTTTGATATTGAAAAACAGACTTTAAGTATAAATCCAGAGCATTTATTTAACCGCAGTTATTTGCTTGAACATATTGATAAAGCAGGAGCAGATAATTTTGTTCAATATTTTGAAAATAATCAACAAGCTTGTATTTGCCGTTTGGAGGAAATGAAAAAACCTTGGCAAAAAATCAACACCCGTCCTGAATTTATGGAAATTGAATTTTCATTTTTTTTGAAATTTAATGAGGTGAGGGCAAGCATTCAAAATATGATTAAAAATAATGCTTTAACCGCGCCGATTAAAGCTTATTTAGGAATAAAAACTCGCCGCGGCGGTGCTAGAAGAAATATAACCCTCATTACATATGACAACAAAATAAATATTGACCAAATTAGATGTGTTTTTAATGCTTTGCGGGAAGATGTAACTTATTGCGCGGGACCGCCTGGAACGGGAAAAACTCAAACTATTCTTAATATAATCTTTTCGCAATTTTTTAACGATAAAACTTGCTTGATTTGTTCGAATAACAACAAAGCTCTGGAAGCAATAATTGAAAAATTTGAAGCCTTAAAAAATGAAAAATCAGCTTTCTTTTTACCGATTTTTCGAGTTGGAAATCAAGAAGAATTGGAAAAAAGCATTATTTCTTTGAAAAATCTTTATCAGTCAATAAAAGATAAGCCAAAATTAAGTAAGCGAGAAATAAAGAAGCGGCAATATTTTGTGATGAAAAAATGCCAAGAAATATCCGAAATTATTGATAAATATGAAGAAAGATTGCAAATTACCGAAGAATTGCAAAATTTAATTATTTGGCAAGAAACAAATGATGAAAATAATAATTTAGATGAATATATCAAGCAAGAAATTACTAAATTAAACCGCCAAAAAGATGCAATAAAAGATATATCCGATGAGGAATTATTAAAGCTATGTTTTTCTGCAATTGAAAACAAGGAATTTTTGGAATATATCGAAAACCGTAGCCTAGAAATGTTGGAAAAATTAAAAACATCAGATTATGCGGATTTTTTAGAAATTTTAGAAACGAATTTAATTGACAATGCCCGTAAAAAACTAGTTGCTTACTTAAAGAAAGATGAAAATATCCAAAAATTGCAAAAAATTTTTCCAATTTGGATTACAACCAACTTTTCTGCCGAAAAAATCGGCTCTGCCAACCCGCATTTTGATCTATGCTTGATGGACGAGGCAGGGCAATGCGATATTGCCGCGTCTTTAATTCCGATAATTCGGGGAAAACGCTTACTTTTAGTCGGGGATACCGAACAACTCCGCCCGATTATCAATCTAGAACGGCGACAAATGCTAAAAATTGCCAAAAATGTTGAGTTTGATAGTCCTGACTTGTATGACTTTACTCGGGAAAGTGTCTTATCTTTAATGACAAAAACCGATAAAAATTCCAAAAAAGTGCTGCTTTCTTACCATTATCGCTGTCCCGAAGAAATTATCGCGTTTAGCAATTTGCATTACTATGACAATCAATTGAAATACAATGCAGGACAAAAAGGCGCAGTGGAAATAGTGCAAGTTACCAATCAATACGATCCAGATCGCAATTGTTTTTATGAAGAAGCCGAGGCTGTCGCCGAGTTGTGTAATGAAGGTCGCTTTGATAAACAACAAGTTGCGGTGATTTCTCCCTTTCGTAATCAAGCCGCCCTGATTGATGAGAGATTAAAACAGCGCGGTATCACAAATGTTTCGGTTGGGACAATTCATAGCGTGCAAGGTTCAGAGTATGACACGGTTATTTTGTCGCCGTCGGTGGCAAAAAGCACAAAACGCGGTGCATTTGATTGGATTAAAAATAACTCTGAAATTATAAATGTAGCTGCTACACGAGCTAAACGGAACTTTGTTATTTGCTGTGATGTTGATGCAATTAACTATTTAAGTGATAAGTATTCAACTAAAATTATAGGTGAAGACGGTAAAACTCATACAGAAGTAAAAGATAATAAACTAAAAAGTTTAGTTGATTATGCACTTGCTAAAAATAAAGATGAGGTAATAAAAGTTCTCACTGAATACCGCAATAAAAATAAATCGAATAATTCTAGCGCGGAAAGAGAGTTTTATCAGACGGTAAGTCAAGTATTGAGTAAAACTGAAAAGTTAAGCGTTAAGAGAAATGTGGCAATGAATAAACTTTTTCTTGCGTTTAATGAAGAAGATAAAAAATACTACGAAGAGGCCGAATTTGATTTTGTTATTTATGACAATAAGAGCCCAGTTTTAATTATCGAATTAGACGGTGATGAACATTATCAAGACCAAAAAACAAAAAGCCGTGATAACCGCAAGGAGTTAATTTGTAAGCGCGAAGGGTTGAGAATTTTGCGCATAAGTAACCAATATTCTATGCATTACGAGTTAATTAAAAAAGTAGTTACAGATATGGCGAAGAAGAAAGCCGCTTAATGTTAGACTGTCCGATTTATGCGGATTATAGAAAATTATTTGTTGCTGAATAATTATTTAATATTGAATAATTTTTTATAATTCACATAAAGCATCACTAATGCGCTACAAAATAAAACATTTGCCTTGCAAAATAAATTATGCAAAATTATTTTCTACTAAATAATTATTTATTATTGAATAATTTTATATAATTCTCCTTGTTATAGATAGGAGAAATGCAATGCAGGAAGATATTCTCTATTACCCACGGCGTGAATTAGCAAAATCGCTCATAATTAGTCTTAATTCTGGTGTTACAAGTGCCATTACATTGTTTGCACCGCGTCGAATGGGGAAAACGCAATTTTTATTACAAGATATTGTGCCAGAGGCGCAAGCAGCGGATTTGAATGTTTTTTATTTTTCATTTATGGACGAAACTGCGAGCAATATCAGCGAGGAATTTCGCCGTAGTTTGACTGTTTTTGCAGAAAATGCTCAAAAAACTAGCGGGATTAAAAAGTTCCTAGGAGGAATAACTCAAGTCGAATTTGCTGGTGTCGGAATTAGCCGAGAGACCAAACAAATTGAACAAGAGCGGATTAGTGAAATAATTGCCCGTATTGCGAATTTGCCATATTCAACTTTATTGCTACTAGATGAGGTGCAGGAACTTGCTAGAATCGCGGATACAGAAGGAATTATCCGCTCTTTGCGCACGGGATTGGATATTTATAAGAATAAAGTAAAGGTAATATTTACAGGTAGTAGCACTAACGGTTTGCAAGCAATGTTTCAAAATTATAAAGCTCCGTTTTTTCAGTTTTCACACGCTTTGGATTTTCCGTTGCTCGGTAAAGAATTCAGCGATTTTTTGGCTGATATTTACTATCAACGCACACACAATCAGCTCGATAAAGATGCCTTGTATGTCTTATTTCAAGAGATGAATTCGGTGCCTCTTTATCTTCGTTCGGTTATTCAAGATATGATTATTAACCCTAATTTATCACTTGATGAAGCGGCTAGTTATCGATTAACTCAACTGAATGATAAAAGCCAATATTTACGACAATGGCAGCAATTTTCTTTACTTGAACAGTTACTAATTGAATTGATTTTGCAAGGAAAAAAATCCTTATACAGTAAAGAAAATTGCAATTTAATCGCTGAAAAATTAGGTGTGGATAAAATTAGTCCGAGTAAAATTCAAGCGGCATTAAAAAAGCTCTTTAATCAGGAAATAATCAGCAAGAATAATCAATCCTTTTTAGTTATAAATGATGCACTTTTTGCCGAGTGGATTAAAGAACAAATCAATAATTTATTTGTTGTTCAACAAATTTAGACAAGCAGCTGGTGGAGTAGGGCGAACGGGAGTATCGTTCTCGATTTGCGGCTTAGGGTTCAGAGTATCAATTCTTTGCCGTTCAATCCAATTGACTAAATCTTGATTACAACCATCGCCATTTGGAACAGCTGCTTGATTATTGCATAAAGGGTTGTTAATTGGACAGCGAACTCTTAAATGAAAATGTGCAGTATGTCCGCCCCAGGGTCTAATTTTTTTAAGCCAAGAGGTGTTTTTTTCGGTATCACATAAATGTTTTTTGATAATCGGATTGACAAATATTCTTGTAACCTCACTATTATTCGCTGCGGTGAATAAAGCATCACGATATTGCGGTTTCCAAAGCTCTAATTTCATTTTCCCTGTGGCTTTATCAACAACCGCAGGTGCTTCATAATCATCATTAGGTGCTGTTCCGCGCTTGATTGTTGCGAAGTAAATATCGGCATCAAGCCCGTTCTGGTGCGAGATATGAGCATAACTCATAAGTCCGCCAATCGGTTGGCTTAAATCACCTAGAAGGATTTGTTCAGCATATTTTTTATCTAATTCTTGCCCGATATTTTGAATTACAGAAATAGTTGATGGTTGAGAAAAAAAGCGATGACGGTAGCGACGAATATCATAATATCCTATTCCAATTTTCGGTAATTCAATTGCACCGATTTGACAACCGTTAGAATAACCTCCAATTGATTGAGGATGCCCTTTTGCAGGAATTTTGACTTCACTCCAAATAGTCGGTTCTTCGGTATATTTGCCAAATTGCCGTGATGTTTGATTGTTTTGCTGATTTATTTCTATTGATTTTGCCGTATCTTTATATTTTTCTGCACAAGAGCTATTAAAAATAATGCAAAAGATTATAAAAATTTTTGATAAACGGTGCATTTTTCTACCTCAATATTATAGTCGTTTCAATTCAAAATAAGACAAGGCGGCGAGCCGAAGACAGTATCTAGAATACGGCGAGGCGAAGTCAACGCAGTATTATTTTGAAGTGGAACGACTATATTTCTTAAATTGCCAAGATTTGCTACCTTGCTCATCTTTTTGCCATAAATTTGGCGGTGGAACATAGTCGAAAAAATAAGCGATATAAAGATAATTTTGCTGCCAAAGATTCGCTACAAAATTTTCTGCTTTTTCTCCTTGCAATTTTATTTCAATATCGGTATTTTTAATGTAAGAGTTGAATTTTTCTTTGCCCGTAATTATTTTTAAGAGCTCAAATGATGAAGTTAAATTTTCCGCAACATTAGCTTGAATATCTATTCTATTTTCCGCATCAAAATTAGCAGCAAGAGTGAAAAATACTTTGCAATCAGAATTTAAGATTAAATCGGTAAATGTTTTTGGCTTTTCTTTCACATTTTTACAAGTATTTAATGCGCTTAAATCAAGCTTAATTTTTTCCTGATTTTCATATTGTGCAGATGCTTGGCTATATGCGTGATAGTCAAATATTTTGACCGTAGTTTTAATATTTATATCATTAAACAGTGCAATTTTTTCTGCGTAAAGATGTAAAAATATTTGCGCATTTATTTTGAGTTTCGCATCGAGATTTATCCTATTTTTTTTATCATAAAACTTGGAATTAAAAGGAAAAATATGCGAAATTTCAAACTCACCTGAACTAATTTCATAACTATATTGAGGATTAAAAATAATAAATTCACCTTTACGGGAAAATAAAGAACTTTTTTGATGATTAAATTTAATTTGAGTTTGGGGAAATATTTCCCTATCTTGCAGTGAGTTTAGATAATTATTTACCGCATTAGAAATAAATAAAGGGGTGATAAAAAAATATATGAATAGTGCGATAAAAAATATAATAGAGATGAATTTTATGGATTTTTTAATAAGCATAAATTTTTACCTGAAAAATAAGCAGAAATTCTATAGTCGTTTCATTTCAAAATAATAGCGTTCTCTTCGCCTCGCCGTATTAGACATACTGTCTTCGGTTCGCTGCCTTGTCTTATTTTGAATTGAAACGACTATAACAAGATAATTTTGTAAAATAGATTTTTTTAACAAGAGACCAGAAATATTATGGATATTTTTCAAAAATTAAGTCAGGAAATTTCAGCATCACAAACTCAAATTAAAGCAGCGGTTGATTTATTAGATGAAGGGGCAACAGTGCCGTTTATTGCCCGTTACCGTAAAGAAGCAACTGGTGGTTTAGATGATGGACAGTTGCGGCTTTTAGCAGAAAGATTAGAATATTTAAGACAACTTGAAGAGCGTAAATCAACCGTCTTAAAATCTATTGAAGAACAGGGAAAATTGACCGAAGAGTTGAAAAATAAAATCGAAGACTGCGACAATAAAACTGAACTTGAAGATATTTATCTACCGTATAAACCAAAACGCCGCACCAAAGCCCAAATTGCCCGCGAACAAGGTCTTGAACCCTTGGCTGAATTATTCCTAGAAGATAATTTTATTGATGTTGAAGTTGAAGCGGAAAAATATATCAATCCTGAAAATAATTTGCCCGATTTGAAAACGGTTTTAGACGGCGCAAGAGCAATTTTGATTGAAAAATTTTCAGAAAATGCCGATTTGATTGCAATTTTGCGAGAAAAACTTTGGAATGAGGCGGTTTTGTCTTCCGAAGTGCTAGAAGATAAAAAAGAAGAGGCGGAAAAATTTAAGGATTATTTCGAATACCGTGAGGCGATTGCCAAAATTCCTTCCCATCGAGCTTTGGCGGTTTTGCGCGGTAGAAATGAGGATATGTTAAAAATTTCCCTTTTATATCAAGAAGATAGCACGCCGACTACCGAACAATCGGAATATGAAAAAATCATTTGTCAGCATTTTTCGATAAAAAATTCTGCAAATAAATGGCTAAAAGATACCGTGCGACTTGCTTGGCGGGCGAAAATTTTCCTCTCTTTGGAAACCGAAGCTATTGCAAAGTTAAAAGAAAAGTCAGATACCGATGCAATTGAAGTCTTCTCTCATAACCTCAAAGACTTATTACTCGCAGCTCCAGCTGGAAGAATTTCCGCTCTCGGACTTGACCCTGGTTATAAAAACGGGATAAAAACCGCGGCGGTTGATGATACGGGAAAAATGCTTGCAACCGAAATTGTCTATCTGCACAGGGAAGAAGAAGCAATTGCGCGACTGAAAAATCTTATAAAAAACAACGACATAAAAATTATCGCTATCGGTAACGGCACTGCTTCACGTGAAACCGACAAGCTTGCGGCGCAAATAATTAAGGAATTGCCCGAACAAAATTTACGAAAAGTTACGGTTTCAGAGGCGGGAGCTTCCGTTTATTCGGCTTCTGAACTGGCAGCAGAAGAGTTTCCTGAATTAGATGTAGCTTTGCGGGGCGCGGTTTCGATTGCTAGACGCTTGCAAGATCCGCTCGCCGAACTGGTGAAAATCGATCCAAAGTCGATTGGTGTCGGACAATATCAGCACGATGTCGATCAAAATCGCCTAGCAAAAAGTTTAGACGCGGTGGTTGAAGATTGCGTAAATGCCGTCGGTGTCGATTTGAATACGGCTTCTGCCCCGCTTTTGTCGCACATTTCGGGACTAAATAAAACGCTCGCGAAAAACATTGTCGCTTACCGCGATGAAAACGGCGCGTTCAAAAACCGCAAAGCTTTATTGAAAGTGCCGCGGCTTGGGGCAAAAGCTTTCGAACAAGCAGCGGGATTTTTACGGATTAACGATGGCGACGAACCGCTTGACGCTTCCGCCGTGCATCCCGAAGCTTACGGCATTGTCAAGAATATGTTGAAAAATCTTGCAATTTCAGCTGACAAACTAATCGGTAACAAAGAAATTCTCGGAAAAATTTCTGCCAAAGATTACACCGACGAAAAATTCGGACTGCCGACCGTTTTGGATATTTTGAAAGAACTTGAAAAACCAGGACGCGATCCTCGCGGCGAATTCAAAACCGCCGAATTTGCAGAAAATATCAATGAAATCAAAGATTTAGAAATCGGAATGATATTGGAAGGCACGGTTACTAATGTCGCGGATTTTGGCGCATTCGTCGATATCGGTGTGCATCAGGACGGTTTGGTGCATATTTCACAACTTGCGGATAAATTTGTCTCCGACCCGCGCGAAATCGTCAAAACTGGCGATATTGTCAAGGTAAAAGTTTTGGAAATAGACGAAAAAAGAAAACGCATATCTCTTTCAATGAAAAAAGACGATAGCGGTAAAAATAAAAATAATCCGTCAAGTGTCAAAAAAGACTTTAATAATAACTTCAACAATGATAATAAAAATATAAGACAAACCGCAATGGCAGATGCTTTTGCAAGGCTTAAAAAATAAAATATAGTAAATATTTAAAAATAAAAAACGGCAAGATTTTTTACACTCTTGCCGTTTTTTTAGTCGTTAAATTAAAAAATCAATCAATATTCATCGGCATAATTACATAACGCACTTGTTCATCTTGCTGGGAAGTTATCAAAACGGGACTATTAGGATTTTGAATATGAAGTTCTAAAAAATCACCGCTGATATTATTCGCTGCATCGAATAAATAAAGCACATTTATCCCGACATTACAAACGATATTTTGATTATTCACAATATCAATTTGCTCATCACCGCTATCGTTACTATTACTATTTCTTGCGGAAATAGAAAGTTTATTTTCCTCAAAACGCAAAATTAAAGCCTTTTCATCTTTGCTATTCAAAATAACCCGCAAACGGCGCAAAGCATCTAATAACAGCATTCTGTCTAGCAGAATTGGCATTGTTTGTTTTTCGGGGAAAATCCGTTGATAATCAGGATATTTTCCTTCCAAAAGCCGTGTAGTTAAAACCCAATTTTCTCCGCTTAAACTGAGCAATCTTTCGCTTAAATTTAGATCTAAATTGCGTGGCATCTCGTTTTTTTGCGCACGGTTAGATAATCTTTTGACTTTATTAAACTGCTCGATTTTTTCGTTTAACAGGTTAGTTGTTTCAACATCAGTTGCGGCTTTTTTCTGCAAATTTAATTCGGAAATCAAATTATCCAAAGATATTTGTTTAATTAAGGCATTTACCGCTTTGTTAGGAATAATAAAACCTTTTTCAAAACCTGAAATTGCACTATTCGTATTACAACTTGCAGCTGATAATCTATGCCCATCAGTTGATGCCGCTTCGATGATATTGCTTTCATTTTGCGGATTGATATACATTCCGTTTAGGTAATGTCTCGGGTCATTTTCCGCCATTGAAAAACGCACTTTGGTTAATAAATGAGTTAAATCGCCTGCATCAATTGCAACTCTATTTTCGGCATTAAAACTTTCGGGAATTGGAAAATCATCGGCGGGTAAAGTTTGTAATTTATAGTTACCTTTGCCTGCTTTGATAATAAATTGCTCATCTTTTGTTTGACAATTTACGACAACACCATCGGCAAGACGATTAACTAATTGTGTAAAAGCATCACTTTGCACGGTTATTGTGCCGCTTTCAATCACCGTAGCAGGGAGATATACGGTTAAGGTGAGTTCGGTATCGGTTGATATTAAAGTAAGTTGATTATTTTCTGCTTTGAGATAAATATGGCTCAATATTGCTTTCGGGCTATTTTTTTCAACAATGCTATTGACATCTAATAATTTTGCCGCGAGTGCTTCTTTCTGGATTTCGAATTGCATATAAATTATTCCTTCTATATTAAAAATTTCATAATAATAATAAGTGCTGTGAGTTTGTGGAAAAGTCTTCTAACTTATTGAAAAATAAATAAAAAACCAACAAAAATAATGTGTAAAAGTTAGTTCAAATTGCCCTTAAATCCTGTGGAAAACTCAATTGAAATTTTATCCACAGATAATTCACCGAAAATTAACACTTTATTAGACAACTTATCCACAAGTTTTCCACAATACATTTGTAATACATTATCTACCAATTGTCGATTCCAATCTTTTATACAACTCATTGAAATTTTCGTCTTGCTCTAATCTTTGTCCGATTTTGTCGCAGGCATTCATAACGGTGGAATGATCGCGATTAAAAAATGCTCCAATTTCCTTGTATGGACGATTAGTTAATTTACGGATTAAATGCATTGCAATTTGTCTTGGTTCGTTTATTTCATTAGTTTTTGATTTGGAAGTTAATTCTTCTTTGCTAACTGAAAAATGCTGCATTATTACCGAACAGATGTTATCCATTGATAGTTTTTTGTCTTGCGCACTCATCGTGTCTTTTAATATTTCGGCGGCAAGTTGCGGCGTTGCGGGTTTATTTCTAAATTTAGAAGCCATATAAATTTGCTTCAAAGCACCTTCTAAATCGCGGACATTGGAAGTTATATGTTTAGCGATAAATTGCACGGTTTCTTTGGATATTTCGAAATCTAATCTTTCCGCTTTATCTTGAATAATTGCCGCTCTTGTTTCAAATTCAGGGGTATTTACCGATACTTTTAATCCCCAACCGAAACGGGATTTCAAGCGATCTTGCAAGCCTTCAATTTCTTCGGGAAAACGGTCGGAAGTAAAAATTATCGGCACTTTTTTAGTATGAAGAGTGTTAAAAATATGGAAAAAGACCTCTTGTGATTTATCGGTTCTTCCTAAAAATTGCACATCGTCGATTAACAGGGCATCGGCATTACGGTAAGTATTATTAAACTCCTGAATTGAGGCATTTTTTATAGCGTTGATGTAATCATTAGTAAAATCTTCCGCGGTTACATAAACCACTTTTTTATGCCCATTGGCGATTAAAGCGTGCCCTGCGGCGTGCATTAAATGTGATTTACCGAGACCAATTCCACCGTAAATCAGCAAGGGATTGAAGCCCTGTTCGAACATTTTTTTACCCGTTGCATCATTCACACCGATAACGGCTTGCACGGCATAAAAAGCTTCCTGATTAGACTGCCCGATAATGAAGGTATCGAAGACATAATCTTCATTTAATTTATAGTCATATTTTTTACCATCTTCCTCAATTTTTTCTGCACTATTTTTATTATTTTCGAAGTCTAATTCAGCTTGTTTTGGGCTTTCTATTGTCTGCATTCTGATTTTTATATTTGCGGCAAAATTTTCCTCTTTTAATGCGGATAATATTACCTCTTGCAATTCTTTTGCGGTATCTTTTGCAAATTTATTTGAGGCTGTTATATAAAATTTTCCGTTATCTTCTTCTAATAAACAAACTTTCAATTGAGTTAATTCAGACTTCTTTATTTTACCTTCTAGGCGACTTAAAACCTTATTCCAAAGTTCTTTATATTTATCTGTCATTTTTTATACCTTTATCATCTATTTTTTATACCGTTATCGTATTTTTATTTAGATTCTGGATTATCAATTAACCACTGTTGTAGTGCTTTTTCTAATTTCTGATAAGTATATTCAAAACCGTCTTTACCACCGTAATAGGGGTCGGGTAAATCTTCCTGACCGAGCATTTTGATGATTTTTGCTCGACCGTTGCAGCGCAGGCGTTTGTTTTCAGCAAAGATTAAATGTTGTTTTGTTGCTGCCATTATGATGTTTTCGGCGGGTTCAACATCGGCAAATTCCAAGGGTCTTGCGGTCAAATCGCTGATATCGATACCGTGTTTTTGCATTGTTTCAATTGCTCTCTCATCGGGATTTTCGCCCGTATGAAAGCTTTCGCATCCTGCTGAATCGATAATTAAATCTTTGCGGTTTGCGGCTAGTTTTTTTAATAAACCTTCCGCCATTGGTGAGCGGCAAATATTACCTGTGCAAAGCATAATAATTTTTTTCATTTGAATTAAACCTTAAAAAATAGAACTATTTATTCATAATATTATAAGCAAATGTTATTTTATGACTTAAATTATTTACTATAAAATATTATTTTCGACTTGAATCAGGGCTTTTTATGTGTCAGTTGTTAGCAATGAATAGTAATACTCCGACGGATATTGTCTTTTCATTTTTAGGTTTTCGCAGGCGCGGTGGATTAACGGATAAGCATTCTGATGGTTTTGGAATAGCATTTTTTGAGAATAAAGGAGTGAGAATATTTCAAGATAATAATGCCTGTGCAAATTCCCCTGTTGCGGATTTAATTGCGGCTTATCCAATTCGTTCGGAAAACATCATTGCGCATATCAGAAAAGCGACGCAAGGGGACATTTCTTTACAGAATACGCAACCTTTTATGCGTGAGCTATGGGGTAGATATTTTCTATTTGCGCACAATGGAAATTTGCTCAATTTTGATGCTAACGGTATAAAAAATAATAAGGAAGAGCAGGGAAATTTTTATCAAACAGTTGGCGATACGGACTCGGAAAAAGCCTTTTGTTTTATTTTAGAAAATCTCCGCCGTAAATATAAAGCCGCACCTGATAACGACACTTTATTTCGTGAAATTTCTGCATTAGTTAAAGAACTGCGCAAATACGGTTTATTTAACTTCATTATGTCTAACGGGGAATGGTTATTTGTGCATTGTCATTCCTTATTGCATTACATTATCCGTGAATATCCCTTCGGTAAAGCGCATTTATCCGATGATGATTTAGAAGTTGATTTTTCACAAGTAACTAGCAAAGAAGATAAAGTTGCGGTTATAGCAACACTACCTTTAACCGATGATGAAAAATGGACGCAACTTGCCGTCGGTGAAATTTTAGTGTTTAGCAAAGGCAAAGTTATTTTTCGTGATGTTCCGAATAATTTGCACTATCCGAGCAAGGAAGAGGGATTAAATATGGCGAAGCAATCGCTAATTTCTTGGGAAAATATCATTTATTAACGAAGATATTAAGTATCGCTTAACAATTTTTCCAAAAGAGTACTCTTTTGGGCGGACTTGACAAAGTCCGCCCAATTTATCCAATTTATTTTTATTTATGGAGTTACTCTTATGACATTTCCTCAAGCAGTTAATAGTGCTTATCTCAACTACTTTAACTACAAAACCCGTGCCAGCCGTAGTGAATATTGGTGGTTTCAACTCTATACTATTATTGCCTTGATTGTTTTATCATTTCTAGGGGATAATCTCATTACACAATTCCTAGGGTTTATTATTATTGGTCTTCCTAGTTGGTCGCTAACGGTAAGACGACTGCATGATGTTGGTCGTTCTGCTTGGTGGTTTTTTGCTGGTTATATTCTTGGTTTCGTTCTTGGTTACTTCGTTGCCGAGGTGATAGGAAGCGATGAGATAGGTCAGATGATACTCATAGGACTTTGCACAATAGGTGTAATCATAGGGTTCATATCCTTTATATTTTGCTTTTTTAAGTCTGCTCCTGATAATCAATGGGGACCAAAACCAGTTTGAAATAGTTGAAATTCATAAAAAAATAGCTCGATTTTCGGGCTATTTTTTTATTTCATAATTGCAGATATTACTGTTCTACGATATTTTTGATATGGATTGATTGTTTGAGTCGTATTCGAGTTCCAGCTGTTTTTCTTTTATAAACAATTGGGTATTATTTTTCTTAATAAATTGTTGTGTACGGCTATTAAATTTAGGATAAATCTTGGAGCAGACAATTGCTGCGTATTTTTTGTTAATACATTTACCGAAAGTATTTATTGATTGCTCAATTTGTTCTAGTGCGTGGTTTGTGTTGCTACCTTTTAATTCGATAAATAAAGCGATATCTTCTAAATCTTTGGATACGATGATGTAATCACAACGAGGAATGTTATTTAATATTTGATTATTTGTCTTATCGTCTAAATGTATTTTGCAAAATACTCTTGAATTGCAATTAAAAAATAATACTCTTTTATTTTCTTTGCAAGAAATGATTTTATCTACTTCTTGTTCTATTTTTAATCTTTTCATTGCTGAAATATTCCACACATTTTATTAAAATCATATGCAAGTTCATCAGAAATATGGTCTATATATTCAGCGTCGATTAATTTAGTTTCTTTATCAATAATACTTTCTGCTTTGCCGTTCTTTATTGCATATGCCGATAAATTATCGATGTTTAATTGACATTTTTTTGGAACAATTGCGTTTATTTTTTGACTTAATTCATTATTTTGGGCTATTTCATAGGAATACAGAAGATTGTTTATAACCGTTAAGATATAGGGACTATGGGTTGAAAAAATAACTTCGGGATTATTTTTCATCTCCTGTAACGATGAAAGAAAGTAAGTTAAGTTTCTTTGATTGCTTGGAAAAAGGTTTGATTCAGGCTCTTCAATGAGTAGTGTAAGTTGTTTTGTTATTTCTAACTTGCCTAAAAATTTGACTAACCGTTCCATCTTATCTTTTTGAAATAATGAATTATTTAACAACAATGCGTTGATATTTTTATTAAAACTTTCGGTTAATTCGTATTTATCGGAAAAATAATATGAAATCAATTCCAGAACCGAGGCATTTTTTTCGCCCGAACTTGCGTGTTCAAATTTAATTTTTTTGCCATTTCTATTGATTAAAAATTGCTTATGACCGACAGCTGTGGAGCTATTTAATTTAATTTTTACGGTGTGTAGAGAAAAATTTTCACCGATTGCATCAAATGCCTCGTAGAAAACATCAATCATATCGTCGGTGTAATAAGAAAATTTTGCTTTTCTGCCGCCTGCTGTAGAGAGAATTTCAGCGAGAGCCGTTCTGTTTTCATTTAGAAAAACAATTTTGCCGAGCAAAAAATGGGAGGTAGAAATATTTTTATAGTTTGGTTTTAGTTTTTTGTCTTTGATGGAAATAATAGTTTGATTATCTATTTGCAGTTCAATATAGCTATCTTTTGTTAGATAATCGTCTAACATTGCATCACGAGCAATTTTATCCAAGCTTAAACGAATACTATCGCTTTTAACCGCACTTGCTTTTAGTAGGTTTTTGTATTGCATTTTCTTATAAACCCACTTCAACAAACTAATTGTTCGGAGAATAATGCTTTTTCCGCTACCGCTTTCACCGATTAAGATGGTGAAGGGTTTAATTTCTATTTCACAGTCTTCAATTGGTCCTAACTTTTTTATAATTACTTTTTGCATTATTTTCTCTTTGAATGAAATAAAAGTATAGTTCATTATAAGTAGTTATTTTTATATCAAGAGCCAAAAAATTTTAATCGGAGAGCTGATGTCAGGATTATTAAAAAAAATATCTCGTATATTTTTATTCATTTTCATTTTCGCGGTGATGATTTTTGCTGCTTGGGTGAGTTTGCATTTATCTAGTTCCGTGCAATTTAAGTCGCAGGAGAGTATTGTTTTATCAGAACGGCAGAAAGCACAATTGCAGGAATTAAACCGTGATAAGTCGAAGTTAGTATCAATTACGATTTATAACGAAGCTAATCCGCGGATTGTTAAATCAATGCGAACGGTTGAGCAAGAAATCCGTTCATTTTTACCAGAAGCGGAATTCCGATTAGTGAATATTTCAAGTGTATCGGAAGACTTAAAGCGACATAATATTCGCAATATCGGTGAAGTTTATGTTGAAATTGCGGGTGAGGGTAAAAAATTGCCTTTTGCCTCGAGTGAAGGAATTTTGCGGGCAGTATTTGAACTTTTGAACGATACAAGTTTTACGGCGGTGCATTTGCAAGGCTTTGGCGAACGGGCAATTTCGGCGGATACTAGCGGTTCTTGGCGGGATATTTACGGCAAAATCGCGACGAAAACTCTGCAATTTTCCGCGCTCGACTTAAAGCAGACGATAAATATTCCTGAAAACGCCGCTTTTGCGGTTATTGCCGATTCGCAAAATACTGGCAATGCCGCGGCACATTTGAATGCGGCGCTAGCTTCTTTTATTGCACAGGGCGGTTCGCTTCTTTGGACGACGGATACGGATACTCGTTTTCTACCGCCAGTTTTAGCGGAAATTTGCGGCTGTGAAATACTTGACGGTGTGGTCGTTGATATTCAATCGAAGGAATTAGGTTTTGCTGATCCACGACTTATTCCAGCGGAAATTAGTAGTAAAAATCCGCTCACTGCTGATATCGAACAATTACCGCTTTTGCCTGGCGCGGTTGCTTTTGATATGAAAAATAAAAGCGAAAATTCTGCTTGGCAGATTGAGGAAATTTTGCGCTCTTCCGCTCAAAGTTGGAATGAAACCGAATTTAGCACGGGAAAAATCGCTCTGGACGGTGAGGAAAAACGCGGTCCATTGACACTTGGCTTGGAAATTAGCCGTGATTTCAACGGTAAAAAGCAGCGCATAATCATTTTGGGCGACAGCGATTTATTCAGCAGAGAAGCGATGAGTTCAGGCGGAAACCTCGATTTAGCGCGCAATATTTTTGCTCATCTTGCGCCAGAAGCGGGATTAGAACAGGTAAATAAAACCGAATTGACTGACCAATATTTGCGATTTTCCGAGCATCAAGAATTGTTGCTAGCTCTTGTGATGATTTTGCTGTTGCCGTTTTTGGCTTTATTTTTGGGTTGGTTATTGCGTTTTTCTTTTCAACAGAAATATACAATCAAAGTTGTAGATAAAGCTTGAATTTTAGTCTTGTTAGCAGAAAATATATTTTTATTTATCTTCGTAAAAATCAATAATGGGGTGGAATTTCTTCTGCAAGAGTATAATTTCCGACGGCGGAAGCGGATTTTTTTATAGCTTGTAGCTCTTTGCAAATTTCGATGATGATTTTTTCCTGTTCTCTGGATTTTTTATTTAATTCGGCGATTTCCTGATTTAAGCTTTCGGTTAAATCTTCATAAAAAGCAAGGCGACATTCAAGTTCGTAAATACGCTTTTCGAGTTGTTTTTCTAGTTCATTATTCACTTTATTTAACCTTAAATTGCTTCCAAAATAAAGTCTGGCTCTATTCCACTATCCATAATTGCGGCAGAATAATTTAAGCCTTTGAAAAAGCCGTAATTTACCGCTAATGCCGTTTTAATTCCAAAATTATTTCCACCTAAAATATCGGTGTGTAAAGTATCACCGACCATCAACGATCGCTCAAAATTAAAACTTTGATTTTTTGCGGTAATTCTTTCTTTTGCGAGATTAAAAATATGCTCAAAAGGTTTGCCACAAACTAGCAATTTTGTGTATAAATTTTTCTCCAAAAGTAGAGTGTAAGTTCCAGCTTCAATTGATGCTTCCAAGCCTTTCGGTGCGATTAAATCAGGGTTTCCGACCCAAATTTCCCGTGGTTTTTCTTGTAAATATTTCGTCCAAATTGTTTGTTTTTCTTTGTTCCAATTCATCGAACCGAGAAAAAGAAAAATATCACTCTTTGTGCCGAAATCAGGATTATCTGGCAGGAGAAATTTATCTTTATTTATAATCTCTTCGATATCATTTTGTGCAAAATCACCGCTGATTATTCCGTAATAATTACTATGATTATTATTCACTTTACGGATTAAATATTGCATTGCCACATCACGGCTAACCACAACTTCATCGGGATTAAAATTAAAGCCCATTTTTTTATAGCGTTTTAAGTAAAACTCACGCGCAAAACCTGCGGCATTGGAAATAACTAGGCAATTTTTACCGCGTTTTTTAAGTTCGGAGATGGTCGCTAATGCTTCGGGAATTACACCATCAGCGGTATTCAAAACCCCGTAAGCATCAAAAAAGAAGTTGTCGAAATCATCGGCAATGTCAAGTAGAGTTTTTATTTTTGTTTTTGTTTTTTTTGCATTATTCTGCGGCAAAATATCGCGAATTGATTGATATTGAGAATAAGCCAAAGTTGCAGGAGTTTCGGTATTAAAAATAGACATTTTTACTCTCTTGTTGCTGAACTTGTTCTTTATTATATAATCTCCGTTCTTTATTATTTGGAGGTTTTTATCGTGTCTTTTTCACAATTTTTTAATGATAATTTGATTTTATTTCTATTATTTTTTGCCTCAATTATTGCAATTATTATCTATGAGATTAAAAATAAAGGTAGTAAGGGCATAGTTATTGATAGCGCACAGTGTGCTTTGAAAGTTAATAACGGTGCATTACTTTTGGATTTAAGAAGCTTTGAAGAGTATAAAAAAGGACATATTGCAGGGGCAAAATCAATTAGCACAGAGCACTTTTTGGAAACGGTTAATAAACTTGCAAATAATGACAAAAATCGCGAAATAATTATTTGTGACAAAGACGGTTATTTATGCAAAAATCAAGCGGCGATTTTGGTTGCTAATTCCTATGCAAATGTCTTTACCCTGCAATACGGAGTGCAAGGTTGGATTGGTGATAATTTGCCTGTTGTTAATTAAAATAAATATTATTTTGAGGATATATGAAAAGCATTGTAATTTACTTAAAACCAACTTGTCCGTATTGTCAAAGAGCATTGGAATTATTAAATAAAAAGGTAAATAAAGATATTTTTGAAATAAAAATAATCGATATTTTGCAGCAGCCAGAATTAAGAGCGGAAATGATAGAAAAATCAGGTCGAACTACCGTGCCAGAAATATTTATTGATGGGCAATTTATCGGCGGTTGTGATGATTTATACGCCTTGGAAGAGGGCGGAAAATTAGATGAAATGCTGCAATAATTTTATATAAACAGCAGCAAAAATTATAAATATAGTCGTCTCACTTCAAAATAATACTGCGGGAGCTTCCTCGCCGTATTAGGCATACTGTCTTCGGCTCGCTGCCTTGTCTTATTTTGAATTGAAACGACTATAACAGCAGTTTTTAGCGAATTATTTTTTTGGGAATAAGAAAAACAATGCGATTTTTACCTACTGCGATTGGATTTCGTTATAGCTATGCGCGGCGTGGCAGTCATTTTGTCGGTTTGAATTCGATTTTGGCGGTGATTGGCATCACAATTGGCATCGCCGCTTTGATTGTGGTTTTGTCGGTGATGAACGGTGTGGTTAGCGATGTTCGCGACCGCTTACTTTCTATGACAGCGCAGCTTTCAATTCGTGCCTCCGACGGTCGCAGAATTCCGCCAGATTTCAGTCCAGAGCCGTTTTTACGCACGGATTCGCGGATTATTTCCTATGCGCCGTATATCGACGGTCAAGCCTTAATCGGTATCGGGCAAGGATTTCAGGGCGTGATGCTGCACGGGGTTGAACCGAGTGAAGAGGGCAAAATTTCCGATACTTTCGCCCGTATTTCGCCAGAAGTTCGCGACCGCCTGCAAGATGGTGCTTGGAATATCGTGTTAGGTAAAGTTTTAGCTGAAAAATTAAAACTACAAATTGGGGACAAAATTACGGTAATTGTCCCACAAGCAACGACAACTGCCGCTGGTTTAATGCCGCGTTTGAAGCGATTTACTTATGCGGGATATTTCGAAAGCGGTCATTATCAGTATGACAAACAGCTAGTAATGTTGCACGCCGCCGATGCCCGTAAGCTTTTGCAAATTCCCGACGGTGTCAGCGGTTATCAAATAAAAATCAAAGATGCGATGGAAGCACCACTTATCCGTAAAGCAATTGCCCCGAAATTGCCGATGACGGTTTATATGAGCGATTGGTCGTTGGATCAGGCGGTTTATTTCAACGCGGTGCAGATGGAAAAAAACGCGATGTTCATTATTTTGTGCTTGATTGTGATGGTGGCGGCGTTTGGCTTGCTTTCCTCGATGTATATGGTGGTTACGGAAAAGCGCCGTGATATTGCAATTTTGCGAACTTTGGGGCTTACTCGCGGCGATATCGCGCAGATTTTTATTTCGCAGGGAATGATTTTCGGGATTATCGGCACGGTGCTCGGTGTGAGTTTAGGAATAATTATCGCGCTCAATGTGCCGTTTTTTATGGATTTACTCGAAAAATGGACGGGCTATACCTTGCCTGCGCAAATGTATTTTGTCGAGCAGCTGACCGCGAAAATTGAACCGTCGGTGGTGATTGGAATAAGTGTGATTACCTTGGTAATGACTTTATTATTTTCCGTAATTCCTGCAATTATTGCCGCGAAAACTGAACCTGCTCGGGCTCTTTCTGCCGAATAATTTTTGTGTAACGGGATTATTTTTAATAACAAACAGTGCGAAAATTTTGGATTAAGGTATTAGAAAAATGAGCGAAAAAAAAATAGTTTTAGCGGCAGAAAATATTTCTTTTTCATACAAAAGCAAAGATGAAAATTTACAAATACTCAAAAATTTGAATCTAGAAGTTAAAACTGGCGAGAAAATTGCCATCATCGGTGCTTCTGGAACGGGAAAATCTACTTTATTACATATTTTGGCGGGACTTGACACTCCCGAAGAAGGAAAAATCACCCTTTGCGGTGAAAATTTTGTCCTCTCGAATAAAAAACAACACAATCTTCGGGCTAAATTACGCAATAAATATATGGGATTTGTGTATCAATTTCATCATTTATTAGCGGAATTTTCGGCGGTAGAGAATGTTGCGCTTCCTTTGTTAATCCGTGGGGTGAATAATAACGAAGCGCAGAAAAAAGCTGCTGAATGCCTCGAACGGGTGGGGCTAAAAGACCGTATGCAGCATAAACCAGCGGAACTTTCAGGCGGGGAACGGCAAAGAGCTGCAATTGCACGGGCATTGGTGGGAAAACCTGCTTGCCTGCTTGCTGATGAACCAACGGGCAATTTGGATACGGAAAATTCCGCGAGCGTTTTTGCTTTAATGAGCCAGTTGGTGGTGGAAGAAAATTCCTCCTTGATTATGGTAACTCACGATGTGCAACTAGCAAAAAAGAACGATAGATGCCTGCGTTTAGAGCAGGGAAAATTGCTTGATGCGGGAATTTAACCGTATCCATAAAATGCTACAATAGTGTCAATTTTTCTAATAAATTCCTTATTTTTGACACTATGATGTATTTTTATGACGACAACGAAGTTCAGAAATTACTGACACACTATTTGCACAAACAACGCAAAAAAAAGCACTTTTCCCGTGATGAATTGGCAAAGCGTTCGGGAGTTCCTGCTAGCACTATTCGCAAATTTGAAAATACAGGGCAAATTTCTTTGCGGCAATTTCTGGCTTTGTGGTTAGTGTTGGACGATATGGAAAAGTTAGTTGCTTTAACCAAAGAAATGCCTGCTATGCCTAAAACTATTGAGGAAGTGCTGAGCAATGAATAATGTCAAAAAAATCAGCGTATTTCGTATTTTGTCTGACGGTCGCAAAACGCATGTTGGAACATTAGCTGAAAATAAACAAGGCATTTTTTTTGCTTATGAAAGAGAATATATCAATAAATTCAATAACTTATCTCCGTTCAAATTATCTTTTGATACAACAGTGCAATTAGCAGCTAGAACTCCGCATAAAGGTTTGCATGGCATTTTTGCTGATAGTTTGCCCGATGGTTGGGGGTTGTTGTTACAAGACCGTTTTTTTGCAAGTCAGGGATTGAACCCTCATCAGATTTCGCCCTTACAACGCCTGTGTTTGGTAGGAGATACGGGTATCGGTGCATTGGTATATGAACCTCAAGTAGATACAGCAAATTCACTGATTGATTTATACGAATTAGGGCGGAATGCGCAGCAAGTTTTTGCAGGTGAAACGACCGAGGTTTTGCAAGAATTATTGTATGTGGGGAGTTCAGGCGGTGCTCGACCGAAAGCACAAATTTATCTGCAAGATGATGATTTCGCACAATGTTCAACTGTTGCGCAAAAAAATAGCCAAGCTTGGATTGTGAAATTTACTTCCTCGCATTTACCTTTGGCTCATACAGAAGGTGTTTTAGAAGCCGTTTATTTAACTATGGCAGAGCAAGCAGATTTACAACCTGTTCATTGGCGATTGTTGCATCAGGGAGAATTTCAGTGGTTAGCGGTAAAACGCTTTGATTGCACAAAATATGGACGCATTCATACCGCAACGCTCTGCGGATTATTAGACGCGGATTTTCGTATGCCATCTATGGATTATTCAGGCTGTTTGAAAGCTACAAAAATTTTATGTAAGAGTAAGCAGGCAGCCGAGCTGCAGTTTCGCCGTATGATATTTAACTTATTTGCATGTAATCAGGATGAGCACACTAAAAACTGGTCTTTTTTGCAAGACGAGCAAGGAAACTGGCAACCATCTGATGCCTATGACATTACATTTGCTCCTATGCGACACAATCAACATGCAATGAGTTTTCAAAATTACGGTAACAATCCACCGTTAAAAATAATTCAAGAATTAGCTGAAATTGCAGGATATTCATCTTGGCAACATGCGAAAAAGGAAATAGAAAAAATTGTGGCAAGTATTGCCAACTTTACTCATATCGCTGTTGATTTTGGGGTGGGTAAAACAACTGTGCGAGAAATACAAAATAAATTAAACCAGATACACAAAGATAATTCTCTGTTGTGTAACTGAGTATAGGGCGCATCTAAATTTAACATTTTTTACCAATTGTCAATTCTTTTCAACAATTTTTTCTTTAACTTAATTGCAGAAATAAAAAAACCCACCTTTCGATGGGGTTTTTTTATATTTTATAGTGCTTTCGCACCAAAGTAATTGAACTATGTTATAATAATTTTTTAGCTAATTTGGAGTATATATTTATGGCATACGATGTGAAATTTAAGGAAAAAGTGTTAGAAATTTTGGCGCAAAATAACGGTAATGTGCTTA
>JAGBJT010000043.1 GCA_017934275.1 Cardiobacteriaceae bacterium
AAGCCGAAGGACCGTGGGAAACCAGCGTCGCGGTTGCTAGCGTAGTGCCGATAGTCAAACCATTTACCAAAGGCAAAAAGGCTTTCGATGGTTTAAATAAGGCGGAAGATGCTGCTAAAGCTGCTAAAAACACTGCAACAGGAGGTAAAAAATACAGAGAAGAGTGCGGGAAAATCTCAAAAACAAGCAAATAACCACATCGATGCAAAAACAACTAGCAACAACATTGCTAATGGACACGCTTATGAAAAACATGTTGTTAAACAAAAAGAGTTTACAGATCTGGGAATAAAAACTAGAGCTCAATTTGCTGAACATATTGAAAGAATCATAAATAATCCAAGCGATGTTAAAAAACTGGAAAATGGTAGAACTGCTTATTGGGATGATAAAACTGGAACGATTGTCATAGTTAATCCAAAAGCAAAAGACAGTGGTTCGGCTTATAGACCTACCGATGGCAAAGATTATTTTAATAGAAGGATTAAATAAATTCTATGAAGATAATATTTAAAGGCAGGGAAACTACTTTAATAAGTTTAGATGCAAAATCCTTAAAGTTTATTAAAGAAGCATTTAATAATGTCGCAACAAATTTTATTCCAGAAGAATTTGAAACCATAATTGGCTGTGAATATGAAGATTTTTTACATATTTATCATCAAATACATTCCATAACAGGTGATGAACTACACATCAAAAACGAATACAATTTGACGATTTACAATGTATTAAACGAATCTACTCACGCCATTGGAATAAAAGGCATGTCGCCATACAACAAAAAATATCTCGATGACTTAATGGACATACTAGCCAGTGTAATCGATTGAACATACGCGGAAGAATTTTCTTCCGCTGTTTTTTTATGGTTTAAACAAGGCGGAAGATGCTGCTAAAGCTACTAAAAATACTGCGACAGGGGTAAAAAATACAGAGAAGAGTGCGAGTAATTCTGGCAAAACGAACAAAAATGAAACTCAAGCAGTCAAAGATTTAACAAAAACAAAAATCGAAACGGGCAAACAAAATAAACACATTGAAGGCACAAATGAATACAAAACCGCTGGTCAAAATAACAGTAGAAGTATTCTAACAGCTGATCCACAATCTTTAACTTCCAAATTCGGCACAGGAGAACAAATTGGAAATATATAGTCGTTTCACTTCAAAATAATACTGCGTTGGCTTCACCTCGCCGTATTCCGCATACTGTCTTCGGCTCGCCGCCTTGTCTTATTTTGAATTGAAACGACTATACCTGTAGGACAACCAGGTTCAAAAGAAAGAATTGATTTTGGAAAAAATATTGGTTATCACATCGAACAAGGTAGCACAACAAAAACTCCAACAACTGTCGGAACTGTTCATTACAGTAAAAAAGGGGCACATATTGTTCCTGCTCGCCCAAAATCAAATCAGCAAAAGTAAAACGATGGATACTAAAACGCGAATTTCTTTACTGCTTTCTGCACAAAGAGCATTGTTAGGGGAAATTACACCAAATATCAGACAAATACTTGTAGGTTTGGTCGATAAAACCATTCAATTTGTCGTTATTTTTGATGGTGAAATATCCGAAGATGATGAAGATAATATGTCCTGTGTTGGAACAGAAATTATTTCTGATTTTTGTGATTTGTTTATCAATGAGCAATTCCTTTCTGTTTCTCCACCTAATAGATATGAAATACCAGAAGATTACTTATTGGTTTATGCAAGAAAGGAGTAAAAGGTGAAAAAATAAAGCGGAAGAGTTAAATCTTCCGCTTTATTACATTCAACGCAATTCAAAATTAAGACAATGCAGTGGGCTCATATAGTCGTTCCATTTCAAAATAATACTGCGGGAGCTTCCTCGCCGTATTCTGATACTGTCTTTAAGCTCGCTGCCTTGTCTTATTTTGAACTGAAACGACTATATTTATTTGCAAAACAAATCTGCCGCCCGCGACGCGGAGTCAAATCCTTTTTTTTCTGCGATTTATTCCTGCGTAAATCATTTCAACTTAAATAAAAAAACGGCAAGAGTATTACTCTTGCCGCTTTTTAGTTTCACCGTTAAATCAATAAAACCACACTCTTAATCAAATTTATAACCAAATTCAAGCCAAATTTGCCGTCCTAAATCGTAGCTTGTTCCCGAACTACTTTTATCGGAAGTGTTTTGTTTATTGAGCAAGTTATAAACATTGTATTCCGCACCCAATTTCATATCCCAAGTAAAGCGGCTGGGAATGCGCATTTCGTCGTAAAAATCCAGCCATTTATAACCGTTCATATTGGTGTAATCACCGTAATTAGCGAGGGCGTAATATTCCCCTGTATAGCCAAATTTTTTATACGATGATGTCCAATTAAAGGTGTTATTTAAGTTCCATTTACCACCCAACATATTCCATTCTGAATTTGTATTTAACTTAACGGTATAAGGACTGGAAAAGTTTTGAGTTGTTTGCGGTCTTTGGGAATAACGAATAATCTCACCGTTATACATAATGTAATAGTCATTCAATTCATAGTTCGACACTGAACCGTAATCCACGAAATTGCGTTTAGTATCCGTCCAATCCAGAGATAATTTAACCGTGTTATCCACACCATAAATATTGATTGGTTCTTTATTTTCCAGCATCAAACTCACTACATTTGTGCGACTTTTTCCTTCATTTGTATAAAAATAGTAGTTACTTGTGTATTTATCATCATCTTTTCCATCTTCTCCTATTCCGTCGGAATAAAGCCCTGTTTTCCAACGGCGGCGGATATCGTCTTTGCCTTCACGGTAAATATATTTTCCCGTGAAATCCCAATTGCCAACTTGTTGATTGATTGCAAAAGATAATTCATCGGTATGCGGAACTTTTAGATCGCTGTAACGGGTATCGTCTTTGGTTTTGGTGTAGCAATTTGTATCTTTTGTGCCATCGCATTCGTGGTCGGCTTCAAACCAATCTTTGCCTGGATCGTTACGGCGGTAAGAAGTCATCAAACTATCAATACCGTCTTGTAGTTTTAAGCCATAAATCTGCCCTTCGTAATATCTATTCGCACCGAAAGTCAGGCTGGTTTTATATTTTGAGTTATCGTCGAAATTCCACGGTGCTTGATAATCAATTGAAAGTCGCGGTGCTTTTGTAGTCTGCTCGGCAAATTGGCTTCTATCAATCCGAATACCAGGACGAACACCTAATTCACCGTATTTTTTATTGTCTCCCAAGGAAAAACGGATATCGTCTTGCAGGAAAAACGCGAGATTTTTATCGGTTATTTTGAATTTTGCAGGCTCGTAGTAATAGCCGTAAGTGAAAAATTGTCCGTATAAATACTTCGGCAAACGGTATGTACCTCCTGTGTATGGATTTGTATACTCTTCCACCACAGCATTTACCCCATCGGTGTAATTATTGATGGTATTTTGAGCATCGGTGCGGTTAGAAATATAAGCAACGGACGGATCGCAGAATTGCATATCGGTTTGCAAACAGCGCTCTTGTTGTTCTTTGGTCATATAGCTTGGATTATTAGCTTTCGAACCAGTTGAAGCCCGCCAAAAACCTTTATCTCGCTCATAAGTTGCATCAAGATATTCAAATTCGAAACCAGCTTTAATTTTGTGCTCGATGTTTTCGCCCGTTTTGAACGGTGTCAGGTCAATTTTGAAGGTATCTTTCAAGGCAGTTTCGGTTTGAATTCCTGGAACATAACCGCCTTCACGGGCAATTCCGCCCCAAGTACTCCAATTTTTATTTTCACTGGAAATCCAATACCGCAAAGCGTCATAACCGTTTGCTTCGTTTTCGTCGGATTTAATTGAATAGTTCAATTCATTAGAAATCTTACCGATATCGGTGTTTATATATTGATTGGCGGTAATAATATGACCACCGTGATTTATATCCGTCCAAGTATTCGGGCTCGTGCCAGGAATATAAACTCTTTCCGAACTCGGTGCATATGTATAAGAGAATTCTAAATTTACATCTTCCGTTGGGTCATAATAGACTTTTGCCATTCCGTTATAGTTATAATTTTTCTTATTAACTTTATATTTGTGATAACCGCCGCTTTTTTCGAGCGGAGTTGCGTAATTAGCATAAGTCTCGTCATCGACATATTCGTTTGATAAATAAAGCGGAATTTTTGAATAAGTTCGATCTAATTGCCAAACAACACCGAGCTCTTGCGTCGGTTTTGCCTCACCTGAAATTTGCGTAACCTGCTTGTAATATTCAGGCTGATTTGTAGAAAAATCGCTGGTATAAGCCCTTGAAAAATCCTTTTGCTTATCTTCTTGAATGTGATATTTCGTCAAGGAATGCGGAAAACCTTTGTCGTAATTACCGTTTGTATATTTATGACTAATTTTTACCGCCAAATCTTTTTCGGGCTTTTTGATTTTTGCCTCAACCACACCGCCGCTAAAACTACCGTGCGAAGCATCGACATTCATATCCTGCACTTCAATGCTGTCTAATAAATCCACATCAATACTTATACTTTACTTTGCGCGCGACCGCGAGGACGACCGAGCCAAGAGCCGTGATTCCAGCTTGTTCCGTCCGTTCCCGTTGCAGCGGGATCGATGCGAGAAGTCAAGCTTGCACCGTCCAAAGTTATTTTGTTCGAGTAATACTTTCCGCCTGAAATCGAAATATTTTTCGGATCAATTTGACCAGGATTAGTCGAAGAATTAGATGTATTCGAATATCGGACATTTGGCAGCGTTCGAAGCGCAGATGCAATATCACCGTTACCCGTTGATGATGTTTGCAATTGTTGGCGGTTTATTTTTGCGGTGTATTCATTTGTCTTATTATTCTGGACACCTGTAACCGTAATTATGCCTAAATCACTACTCACCGCTGATGTTGTATTACTTTGACTGATATTTGTATATTGATTATCTGTATTTGTAATATTTTCGCTATCTTCAACTATTCCAACATCGCCATAATTTTGCGGTAAAACGCTTGTATCAATAAATTCATTTGGCAATGTTGTTGCTATTTCAGCGTTATTTGTAATACTTGGTAATTCATTTGGAATAACTATGCCGTAACTTGTCGTATTTTGAGCTACAAATTGATTAGCTTGCGGTTCGGCTTCACCAAAATTTATCGCGGAAACACGAGAGACTGGCGCGGTGAATTCTTCGGCAAAACTAGCGGTTGAAACAATGGTGGCGACTGCATAAGTTAATTTTTTGTGGTTAATTTGCGACATAAAAAGTCCTAATTTAGTGGTTAAAATAAAAATCTAATGATAATTTTTCTTATTTTAATCATTTTTTGTGGTTCTTTTACAATAAATTAAACTTTTTTTAGCAAATATGGAAAAAATTAGCAAAAATGCAAGTTGCATCTCAACGCTAAATGATTTAAGCGAAAAAAATGCTCTTTTTTTGAAAACTGCCTGTAACAAGCAGTTTTACCGCTCACACAATAAAATTCAGCGATTTTTTTGACATTAAATAATTAGAGGGCGCATCTAAAAATTCGTCATTCTGAACCGAAGGTGAAGAATCCTTATCAGTAGATCCTTCGCTACGCTCAGGATGACGGCGGTAAAAACCATTTTTTTTATTTTTTGGATGCGCCCTAGAGATTTTCAGGACATAAAAATGAGCAAAAACCACGAAATTCAAAAAGAAATACAAATAGGCATCATCGGATACGGCACGGTTGGCAGCGGTGTCGTTGAAGTATTAGAAAAAAATAATGATGAAATTGCCCGCCGCACGGGATACCAAGTAAAAATCAAAACCGTTGCCCGCAGAAATTGGACAGGTTTTGATTGCGAAAAATTAAATTTTCACTGCACGGAAAATCCCCGCGAAATTGTCGATGATCCAGAAATCGCGGTAGTTTTAGAGCTCATCGGCGGTGAAGAACCAGCTCGCAGCTTGATTATTCAAGCGATGAAAAACTCCAAGCACATCATTACCGCCAATAAAGCACTGATTGCTGAATGTGGTGAAGAGCTATTTCAAGTCGCCAAAGAACAAGGAGTTTCGCTTTCTTATGAAGCAGCGGTTGCGGGCGGAATACCCGTAATTAAAGTGTTACGGGAGGCGATGAGCGGTAACAAAATCGACCGTGTTGCGGGAATTATTAACGGCACTTGCAATTTCATACTTTCCCAAATGCAGGAGAAAAAAGCGAATTTCGCTGATGTCTTGCATAAAGCACAAGAACTCGGTTATGCCGAAGCCGATCCGAGTTTTGATATTGACGGTATTGATGCCGCGCATAAATTGACCATTCTTGCCTCACTTGCTTTCGGTGTGCCGCTGCAATTTCAGAAGGTTTTAGTCGAAGGTATTCGCAATATCAGCGCGGAAGATATTGAAAATGCTGCCGAACTCGGTTTTGTTATCCGTCATTTAGGAATTGCCCGCCGCCGTGAAAACGGTATTGAACTTCGCACCCACCCTACTCTCATCAACGAAGATGCAATGCTGGCGCGCGTTTCTGGCGTGATGAATGCGGTGCAAATTGAAGGAAATGCCGTCGGCAAAACGCTTTATTACGGTTCAGGAGCAGGAAAATTACCGACTGCATCTGCGGTTGTTGCGGATTTAATCGACACCATTCGCGATCTCGACGATGACCGCGCAAGCCGCATTGCACCACTTGGTTACAGCGAAATCGCCTACGACACGCTCTCTAAACATAACGAACTCTCGCCGCTTAGCCCAGATGAATTCAAAAGTGCCTTTTATTTACGGCTCGGAGTAAAAGATGAAGTAGGAACCTTGGCGCAAATCACCAAAATTCTTGCCGATAACGGGATTTCCATCGCTTCAATTTTGCAAAAAACCGAACTTGACACCGACGGCATCGTGCCTTTGATTATTTTGACCGACCCTGTGATTGAAAAAAATATGAATTTAGCCGTCAGTGCAATTGAAAATCTACCGCAAACCGTCGGAAAATTGCAAAAAATCCGCGTCGGTAAGTTCTAAATTTAACTTTATATATAAATTATTTGTTATGACAACAGCACTCAAAGCTACAGAAGCTATCAAAGAAAAGCAAAAAGCAACGGAAAAATTACAACCGCCAGCAAAATATGCGGTAATTCTGCATAACGATGACTACACCACGATGGAATTTGTCGTCGATGTTTTACAGCGTTTTTTTCAGAAAAATTTGCAAGAAGCCGAAGAAATAATGCTAAAAGTGCATAACAACGGTGAAGGTATCGCGGGCATTTATCCATATGAAATCGCGGAAATGCGCGTTTTGCAAACCGAGGAATATGCTTACGAACATTCACAACCTTTGCAAGTATCGCTACGGAAAATCGAAGATTAAATTGCACTGTCCTTAATATTTTTTCACACTATTTTGCTTATTTAGCATTCAAAAACGGCAGATTTTGCCGTTTTTTTATTTGCGCATTTTTTTAGCAGTTTCGCAGATTTTTGCTTCAATTTTGTGCAAATTCATCACTTATTATTTTTATAACTCATTGATTTATAAAGAAAAAACTCTTGGCATAGACAAAACATAAATAAAACTCTCACCCACAAACAGGAGTTTATTTATGTATCTCATCACGGCAATTATTAAACCTTTCAAATTAGACGATGTTCGCGACGGTTTATCAGAACTGGGAATTTCGGGAATGACGGTCAGCGAAGTTAAAGGCTTCGGCAGACAAAAAGGACATACCGAACTTTACCGCGGCGCGGAATATGTCGTTGATTTTTTACCGAAATTAAAAATCGAAATCGCGGTTAAAAGCGAAGTTCTAGATGCGACGGTAAGCGCAATTCAAAAAGCAGCAAATTCAGGAAAAGTCGGCGACGGCAAGATTTTCGTTACTCCCTTGACAAGAGTTATCCGCATCAGAACAGCGGAAATGAATGAAGATGCAATTTAACCTTTGCGCTTTTTTATTACACCATTAAATGAAAATTTTTATACCGTTATATGAATTTTTAAGGATTTTTAATTATGAATACGGATATTATCGAGCTTAAATACTGCCTCGACAGTTTATATTTATTGCTGACGGGAGCACTGGTTTTTTGGATGGCAGCAGGTTTTACTATGCTGGAATCAGGAATGGTTCGAGCAAAAAACACCAGCGAAATTTTGACTAAAAATATTGGCATCTTTTGTATTGCAACTATTTGCTATTTTTTATTCGGATATGCTCTCGCATATAGCGAAAACCCACTTAATTCATTCCTGCCAAGTTTTAATTTTGGAGTTTCAATTCAGGATAATTCAATAGCTGATTTAACTAATAATGAAAAGCCTGATTCTTATTCAAAATTAAGCTTCTTTTTCTTTCAAATAGTATTTGTTGCAACCGCAATGAGTGTAGTTTCTGGTGCAATTGCCGAAAGAATGAAAATTTGGAGCTTTTTTATCTTCGCAATGGTTATGACTAGTTTAATTTACCCCGTGCAATGTTATTGGAAGTGGGGAGGTGGCTTTTTAGATAAACTTGGATTTATTGATTACGCAGGTTCTGGTGTAGTACATTTGTGTGGTGCAAGTGCGGCATTAGCAGGCGTTTTACTGCTCGGAGCAAGACGAGGAAAATATTCCCAATCGGGAAAAATTAACGCCATAGTCGGTGCAAATATGCCGTCAGTCGCGCTTGGCACTTGGATTTTATGGCTTGGTTGGCTTGGTTTTAACGGCGGAAGTCAGCTAATTATTTCGACCATAAATGATGCAAATATCGTCGCCAAAGTTTTTTGCAACACCACAATTTCCGCCGCAGCAGGAGGTTTTGCAAGTAGCATTACCGCCAAAATCATAATGAAAAAATTAGACTTCACAATGCTTTGTAACGGCATTTTGGCAGGACTTGTAGCAATCACTGCAGCACCTGATACACCGACTTTATTTCAAGCTATGTTTATTGGTTTAATTTCTGGGGTCTTGGTGCTATTTTCAGTCTTATTTTTAGATAAATTAAAGCTTGATGACCCAGTTGGAGCAATTTCCGTGCACGGCACTTGTGGAATATGGGGATTGATAGCTGTTATATTCAGTCAAGATGATAAATTACTTCCCCAAATTATCGGTATATTTTCTATTTTCAGTTTTGTATTTATTTCAAGCTTTATTGTTTGGTTTATTTTGAAAAAAACTATCGGAATTCGAGTAGAAGATTTTGTCGAACACGATGGAATTGATATTCACGAATGTGGAATAAATGCCTATCCTGAATTTGTGAAAATTTAACTTAATTCAACTTAAAAAAATATAAGAGCGGAATTTATTTCCGCTTTTATTGATTATTTATGCAATAAAAATCAACTCGATGCTATAATTATTTTCACAAAAAAATACATTTTTTTCTTTACCAGCAATAGAGTTATAAGAATGGAACAAGTTAATAAAATACTTTCAGATATTAGTTCATTTATTTGGGGACCACCGCTTCTAATTTTGCTAGTCGGAACGGGAATTTTTTTAACCTTTCGCCTTTTATTTTTACAGTTTCACGCTCTTCCTTTTGCCCTCAAACAAACTTTTATCTCGCACGATAAACATAATCACGAAGGAGATGTGTCGCATTTTGCAGCACTAATGACGGCACTTTCCGCCACAATCGGCACGGGGAATATCGCAGGCGTTGCAACCGCCGTTGTTTTAGGCGGACCTGGCGCGGTATTTTGGATGTGGATAACCGCGCTCGTCGGAATGGCAACAAAATATGCCGAATGCTTACTCGCGGTGAAATTCCGCACAACCAACAGCAAAGGCGAAATGTCAGGCGGTCCGATGTATTACATCGAAAACGGGCTCGGCAAAAATTGGAAATGGCTCGCGATTTTGTTCGCGCTTTTCGGAACACTCGCGAGTTTCGGTATCGGTTCTTCGGTGCAGGCAAATGCGGTCGCCAGCGCGGTTGAACAAAGTTTCGGCATAAATACGGCAATTTGCGGCGCGACACTCACCGTTTTAACCGCAATCGTCGTGCTCGGTGGAATTAAATCGATTGCTCGGGCAGCTTCTATCATCGTGCCGTTAATGGCGATTTTTTATGTCGTCGGAGGAATAATAATTATCTCGCTGCATCTGGAATTAGTCGGCAAAGCATTTATGCTAATTGTCAATGATGCTTTTACGGGACAAGCGGTTGAGGGCGCGGTTTTAGGAACTGCCGTGCGTTACGGTGTCGCCCGCGGATTATTTTCCAACGAAGCAGGTTTAGGCTCTGCGCCAATTGCGGCGGCAGCGGCAAAAACCGATCACCCCGTCCGTCAAGCATTGGTTTCAATGACGGGAACTTTCCTCGACACCATCGTAGTTTGCTCAATCACAGGTCTGGTGCTGGTTATCGGTTACATTTCGGCGGAAAACTCTTTTGGAGAATTAAAAGGTGCGGCTTTAACCACGGCATATTTCAATAACTTAATGCCAGGTCCTGGCGGTTGGATTGTCGCTTTCGGTCTAATATTTTTCGCCTACTCAACAATTCTCGGCTGGTGCTATTACGGGGAAAAATGCGCAGGCTACCTTCTCGGTGAAAAAGCCGTGCTTCCTTACCGCATTATTTATACCCTCACGGTTATGGCAGGAGCAGTTTTAAGCCTCGATTTAGTCTGGAATTTAGCCGATATTTTTAACGGTCTAATGGCAATACCGAACTTAATTGCATTACTTCTACTATCAAATGTCGTTGCACGCGAGACAAAAGATTTTGTCAAACGCCGTAGAACTGGTGAGTTGTATTAAATTTGTATAAATTAGCAATATTAGTCGTTCCACTTCAAAATAATACTGCGTTGGCTTCGCCTCGCCGTATTGGGCATACTGTCTTCGGCTCGCCGCCTTGTCTTATTTTGAATTGAAACGACTATACTTTTGACAGGAGCGCAGACCGCTCCTTTTTATTTTTCACCGTAAAAGGAAACGACAAATGCAAAAAGCAATTTTTCCAGGAACTTTCGACCCACCTACCGTCGGACATCAAGATTTAATCCGCCGCGCTGGAAAATTAAGCGATTTTTTGTATCTCTCCGTCGCACAAGCGCATCACAAAAAAACACTTTTTACATTAGAAGAACGAAAAAAAATGCTGGAACTAACCGCCGCGGAAGTATTAGAGAAAAATAAATTCACGGTGATTACATTTGACGGACTTTTGATTGATTTATGTCGCAAATTGCAAACAAATGTCGTAATCCGCGGACTGCGCGACAGCCGCGATTTTGAATATGAACGGCGCATCGGAGGAGTAAATCAAATTATGTTCGAGGAATTTGAAACGGTTTATCTGCAAAGTTACGGAAATACCGCCAGCATTTCTTCCGAAATTCTCCGCGAAGTCATAAAACTAAACGGCAATACGGAAAAACTTCTGCCAAAAAGCATTACAGATTTTGTGCGAGAAAAAATAATCAATAAAACGGCATAAAAAAACGCCCTCTTCAAAGAGAGCGTTTTCGGTTTCAGATAACTTCAACTAATTAGTCGAATTGATGAGAGGTGTTATCTTTACCAGCGGCTTTCAGAGCGGCTGCACCAGCGAAGTATTCTTTGTGGTTATCGCCAATATCTGAACCTGCCATGTTTTGGTGTTTAACAGTTGCCAATCCGTTGCGAATTTCGCGGCGTTGAACACCTGCAACATACGCCAACATTCCCAAATCACCGAAGTAACCTTTTGCCAAGTCGTCTGTTGATAACGCTGCGGTGTGGTAAGTCGGCAAGGTAATCAAGTGATGGAAAATGCCTGCACGAGCGGAAGCGTCTTTTTGGAAAGAACGGATTTTCTCATCTGCGGCTTTGGATAATTCGCTGTCGTCATATTCCGCACTCATCAAGTTGTTTTCGTCATAAGCGGAAACATCTTTACCTTCTGCTTTCCAAGCTTCAAACACTTGTTTGCGGAAATTCAAAGTCCAGTTGAAAGATGGGCTGTTGTTGTATACCAATTTAGCGTTTGGAATAACTTTGCGGATTTGATCCATCATGCCAGCAATTTGTTCTACATGAGGTTTTTCGGTTTCAATCCACAACAAGTCGGCACCGTTTTGTAAAGAGTGAATGCAGTCCATAACTACGCGATCAACGCCTGAACCTTTCTTGAATTGGAACAAGCCGCTTTGCAATTTGGTTGGGCGAATAACTTTACCAGCGGTTTTAACAATAACATCACCTGGTTTGATTTGTGATAAATCGGTTACTTCTTCGCCGTCCAAGAAACTGTTGTAACGGTCGCCAATATCGCCTTCCTTGCTTGACACTGCGATTTGTTTAGTTAAACCTGCACCCAAAGAGTCAGTGCGAGCAACGATTACACCGTCATCAACGCCCAATTCCAAGAATGCGTAACGAACTGCATTGATTTTCGCGATGAAATCATCGTGAGGAATAGTTACTTTACCGTCTTGGTGTCCGCATTGTTTCTCGTCCGCCACTTGGTTTTCGATTTGAATCGCACATGCACCTGCTTCAATCATTTTTTTAGCAAGTAAGTAAGTTGCTTCAACATTACCGAAACCTGCGTCAATGTCAGCGATGATTGGCACAATGTGAGTTTGGAAGTTGTCGATTTGATCCAAGATTTCTTTTTCTTTGGCAGCGTCTTTGTCTTCACGAGCTTTATCCAAAGCGGTGAATAACAAGTCTAATTCACGAGCATCTGCTTGTTTCAAGAAAGTGTAGATTTCTTCAATCAAATCAGCCACAACGGTTTTTTCGTGCATAGATTGGTCAGGCAAAGGACCGAATTTAGAACGAGTGCCAGCAACCATCCAGCCTGAAAGATATAAATAACGGCGTTCGGTTGATTTGAAATGTTTTTTAATTGAAATCAATTTTTGTTGAGCGACAAAACCGTGCCAGCAACCCAAAGATTGGGTGTATTTAGAAGTATCTTTGTCGTATTCAGCCATATCACGACGCATAATCGCGGCGGTATATTTAGCAATATCTAAACCTGTTTTGAAACGGTTTTGCAAACGCATACGAGCGGCAAATTCTGGGTTGTAATTACCAATTGCTTTTGAAGCTTCTTTAATAGCTTCGCTGTATTTCAATGAAGTCATTGTTAAATCCTATATATCAGAAATGGTGAAAAGTAACGCAAGCAATATTAACGCAGTAGATATTATCCTTGCTTAATATCGCAAACATTACGGCAGCGGATTATACATATTTTTCCAAAATCAAACAGAAAAACATTTAGTTTTCCGTTATTTTCTGTTGCATTTTTACCGCAAGGCATAAAAAAACCACAGCCGTAACTGTGGTTTTTTTAATTAACAATAGGGCGCATCTAAAAATTCATTTTTTACCGCTCTCCGAAAAGAAAAAGAGAGGGGCTTGTGGGGCGGCTGCCCCACTCCCCGCTTTTTTGAATTTGCAAATCAACCGTCAAATATCAATTTTTAGACAAACCCAATAAATAATTACAGAACATCACGACAATTCAAATCATCAAATGCTTGTTCGAGCCGTGCGGAAATTCCCTCTTCCATTTTGCGCAACCAAACTCTTGGGTCGTAATATTTTTTATTCGGAGCATCTTCGCCTTCTGGATTACCGAGTTGTCCTTGCAAATAATCTTTCTTCTCGTTGTAGAACTTCAAAATACCTTCCCAAGCTGCCCATTGCGTGTCGGTATCGATATTCATTTTGACTACACCGTAAGAAATTGCCTCACGAATTTCTTCGCGACTAGAACCTGAACCGCCGTGGAAAACCAAATCCAGCGGATTCGCCGATAAACCGCGTTCTTTGGCAACAAATTCCTGAGAACGACCCAAAATTGACGGAGTTAATTTCACATTGCCAGGCTTATAAACTCCGTGCACATTCCCGAATGCCGCCGCAACCGTAAAGCGGTTCGAAATCGGAGAAAGTTGGTCATAGACATATAAAACATCAGACGGTTGCGTATAAAGCCGTGCGTTATCAACTCCCGTGTTATCAACACCGTCTTCTTCACCGCCCGTAACCCCGATTTCAATTTCCAAAGTCAAGCCGATTTTGCTCATTCTTTCAAGATATTTACGGCAAGTTGCGAGATTTTCTTCCATCGGATCAGCTGATAAATCAATCATATGAGAGGAAAACAGCGGTTTACCCGTGTGTTCGAAATGCCGTTCGTTAGCTTCGAGCATTCCATCAATCCAAGGCAGCAATTTTTTCGCGGCGTGGTCGGTATGCACAATTACAGGAATTCCATATTCTTCGGCTACCGCGTGGCAATGCCGTGCTGCCGCAATCGCACCGATAACATCAGGACGCGCACCGCTTGCTGGTTTGAGACCTTTTCCCGCATAAAACGCACTACCGCCGTTTGAAAATTGCACGATGATTGGCGTGCGGATACGGGCAGCGGTTTCGAGTGCCGCATTGATTGAATCAGAACCAACACAGTTCATCGCAGGAATCGCAAATTTATTTTCTTTCGCAAACGCAAAAATCTTTTGCACATCATCGCCCACAACTACACCTGGACGGACTATATCAAGTAGTTTTGCCATAGTTATTTCCTCTTTGTTTAGCTAGAAATGAATGAAATAAAACGAAAAATAAAGATATACGCAAAAATCCTGCAAAGGATTAGCAGGCTATTTTCACGGTTGAGATAATAAAGAAATATATAAATTTTTATTGCGGTCTCAAAAATTACAAATGAGAAAAATTCCACAGAATTTCAATTAAAACGCAAAAATGTTGCATTGCAGCAAAAGACGAAATATTGCGTTTTTTGCTCATTTTTCTAGAAAATATCGTTGATTTTATTGAAAATTCATAAATAACAACAAAAAGAATACAAAATAAAACAAAAAACTTGACGCATTGCAACAAAACTATATAATGCCCGCCACATCATCGATGTTATCTCCTCTATATCCTCCTTTGGTGGTTGTTAGCCTGCTTTAATTAGCGGGCTTTTTTTATGCCCATCTGCAAAACAATACACAACAAACAAATTAGGCATAAAAAACGCGGATAAAAAATCCGCGTTCTTCAAATCAATTTATTTTTACGGTATTGAATATGTGCAGAACTCACCGTTAATTTTGTGCTGATGACATTCTTTTTTGGTGGATTTTTCCCGTAAATTTTCTGCCTCTTTCAACGCTTTTTCGACAAAAAAATTAACATCGGAAAATTGCAAAAGTCCATACTCTGGCTCGCCATTTTTTCCCCTCTTTTGATTTTGCCAAGATAAAAATTCATCGTTTGAATAAGCGGAATTTACCGCAATCATTTCTTCATTATTTACATTCTTATCGCCGTAATAAGCAATTGTTCCATCTTTATTCAAAATATAACTAACCGTCTTTTTATTTTCTCCCCTCTTTTCATTATTTAAGCTATAAACCGAGCTTTCTGCTAATAATATTTTTCCATCACGGAAATAAATATTGAAGTTATATGTAATATTTTTACCATCTTTGCTTGGAATTTCGAAGTTATAAAACAAAGTTAGCGGTTGATTTTTAGCATCAAAACTCATTATTAAAGATGGGTTTTTATACTCTGTTACATCTTGAATTTCATATAACGGTGCAATATTTTCCCATTTGTAATTAGTTGTATTTTTGATTTTATAAATATTATAAGAATATGCCAAAACTTTATTCGGTTCAACATCAGTATTTACCGCGATATTTTTTGTTTTTTTTAATAATTCCTTTGCTTCTAACTCACAAATCCTGCAATTTTTATATTCACCTTCTATTCTTTTTCCTTCCTCTCCTGGCTTATAAAAACTAAGCTCTCCGTTCTTAAAATAATATTGTTCCGAAACTGGCGGCTTGCTAACAAAAGCTGCGAATAATTCCTCATCAATAAAATAGTATTGTGTATAGCCATCAAATTTGTCTTCATTATTAAATTGTGTTGCTGAAATTTTTACAACTTTGTCATCAAGCAAGATATATTCCAGCTCTCTTACCGTATTATTATTCCTCTCTCGCCTGTGAATTTTCTCCCCTCTAAATGACAACATTTCCAATTGCATTATCATTTTGCCAATATCTTCTTTTTTCCAATTTTTATCTAATTTTATTTCCCCTGTTAGGTCCAATTCTTCCCTTAATGGACGAAGTTTTTCAGCCTCCATTTGCATTTGTAATGCCGCCCGTTCCTGTGGAGACATAGACAATACTTCGTTTAATTTGTCTATTGAAACAACTTTTATTGTTGTAGTTGCATTATTTTCTGCTTCTTCTGCCAAAACACTACAACTTAAAAACAAAGCAATCAATAAGCGTATTTTCACAACTCTTCCTCTTCTTTTTTTCCACTCTTAATACCGAAAGATAAATACATATCCAAATAATTATTTGCCGCTTTTTCCCAAGAATGTTCTTCTTGCATCGCTGCTGTCTGCATTGCTTCAAATTGTTTTTGATTTTTCCAAGTTTGTAAAAAACGGTCGATTGCGAGACCCAAATCGTGCTCGTATTCATAATTAAATACAAATCCGTTTTCGCCTGCAACTCCTTCAAAAACCGTATCGGCAAGCCCGCCCGTGCGCCGCACAATCGGCAAAGCACCATAAGCCAAACCGTAAAGCTGTGTCAAACCACAAGGCTCAAAACGGCTCGGAATAACAATTGCATCTGCCGCCGCCACAATTTCGTGCGAAAGAGATTCGTTGTAACCGATATACGCCGCAATATTTTTCGGATCGCGCCAAGCAAGATAGTTAAACCAATCTTCCAGATATTTTTCACCGCTACCCAAAATCACAAATTGGAAGTTCAAACCTCCAGCGTCAAGGCGGTTTTCCAGATTTCGTGCTAGCAAATCCGCGCCTTTTTGTTCCGCCAGACGGGAAATCATCACAATTAACGGCAATCTGCGTCGCGTATTCAAGCCAAGATTACGGCGCAAAGTGTTTTTGCAAATCTTTTTATTTGCGAGTTTTTTCGCCGTGAAGTTTTTAGAAATAAGTTCGTCAGTTGCGGGATTCCAAATATCGCTATCAATACCGTTCAAAATTCCCGTTAAGCGTTTTTCGCGCTTACGGGCGGCGAGCAATCCTTCCATACCGTTTCCCGCTGGATAACGGGTTATTTCCGCGGCATAAGTCGGCGAAACCGTGCTTACTTGGTCGGAGTAAAAAATTCCCGCCTTCAAAAATGAAACATTGCCGTAAAACTCCAAACCTTCCATCTGAAACATCATCGGATCGAGCCAAATTTTCGCTAAATCACAACCGATAAACACACCTTGATATGCAATGTTGTGAATAGTAAAAACACTTTGCACGCTGCTGCCCCAATGCCGTAAATACGCCGCTGCCAAACCAGTTTGCCAGTCGTGAGCGTGGAGAATGTCCGCCTTACCCCAAAGTTGATCAGCACCGTCTGCAATCGCCGCAGCCGCCCAAGAAAGAAGCGCAAAACGGCTGCAATTGTCGGCGTAGTCGCGGTAGTAGCAGTCGTAATACGGATTACCGTCGCGGTTGTAAAGATGCGGTGCGTCAATCAGATAAAGCTTCAAACCTTGATATTCACCGTAACGCAGAGTTACATCGCCCGCAAAAGAATCTGTGCGAAAAATCGCGTGCGTTTCAGAAATTTTCTCGCGCAAGGCGGAATAAAACGGCAAAATCACCCGCGCATCACAGCCGAGATTTTGCTGATAAAGCGGTAAAGCACCGACAACATCAGCAAGACCGCCAGTTTTAATTAACGGGAAACATTCACTTGCAGCGTGCAAAATTTTCATTTCAATCTCCTTCGCATTTCACAACTTTTATAGTCGTTTCAATTCAAAATAAGACAAGGCAGCGAGCCGAAGACAGTATGTCTAATACGGCGAGGCGAAGCTAACGCAGTATTATTTTGAAGTGGAACAACTATACAAAATCAAACTTCATCAAGACACTAACAAAAAACGGCGGATTTACCGCCGTCTTTTTATTTATTCTTCGCCTGAATGTGCATTCCTTTCCGCGGTGATGTTTTCGAGCATCGCTTGATTTACCAGCACAATCCCCTGCTTACTCACTCGGAAATGCGCTTGGTCAAATTCGGCATTTACTCCAATTTGCAAACCGTCTGGCACTTCGCAATATCGATCCAAAATCGCATTACGGATAACACAGTTTTTACCGACAAAGCAATCAGGCAGCATTACCGTCGATTCAATCACCGAGTTTTCCTTAATTTTGCAGCGCGGAAAAATCACCGAATGCGAAATTTCCGCATCTTCAATCACCGAACCGCCGCTCACCAGAGAATTGTCCAAAGTGCGGTCGCGCGGTGTTTTGTAGAAAAATCTCGTCGGCCAAGTTTGCTGCGGTCTGCCGAGGATTAGCCAGCTTTCGTCATACAAATTAAGTTGTGGATGCTCGGAACATAAATCCATATGCGCGCCCCAATAAGCGTCCAAAGTTCCGACATCGCGCCAATAAACAAGTCCGTCGTGCGTTCTACCGCGGCAAGAGCGTTCAAACGGATGCGCATAAACAACACCATCTTGCACCGCTTTCGGAATGATGTTTTTACCGAAATCGTGGTCGGTGTCGGTTGAAGTCGCTTCTTTTTCGAGAATTTCATACAAATAATCAGCATTGAAAACATAAATTCCCATCGAAGCCAGAGAATAATTCGGACGACCTGGAATAGTCGGCGGATCTTTCGGTTTTTCCACAAAGCCGACAACATTGAGCTGATCATTGACATCCATAATCCCGAACTCACCCGCTTCTTGTTTCGGAACTTCGATGCAAGCAACGGTGCATTTCGCGCCCGTCATTGAGTGATCGGCAAGCATTTTGCGGTAATCCATTTTGTAAATATGGTCGCCAGCGAGGATTAGCACATATTTACAGCGGTAATGGCTTTTCATAATCCGCATATTTTGATAAACAGAATCCGCCGTACCGCGATACCAAGTATGTTCATCAATCTGCTGACGGGCAGGCAGCATATCGATATATTGATTTCGTTCATACGGCAAAAAACTCCAACCGCGTTGCAAATGCCGCAGCAGCGAATGCGCGGCATATTGCGTAACCACACCGATTTTTAAGATGTTGGAATTGACACAATTCGAAAGCGCAAAATCAATAATCCGTCGATTACCGCCGAAATAAACCGCAGGTTTAGCACGGTTATCAGTAAGTTCATAAAGCCTTGAACCACGACCACCAGCCAACACCAAAGCCAGAGTTTCTTCGGCAAGCTTGGTTTCGTCCTCGCTAGTTTTTTTGCTCTGTTTCATCATTTTCTATCCCTCAAACTTCGTCTTGAACCGCAACTTGCAACACCCAAATTCCCTGCCCCGCGAGCTTTATTCCTGACGGAAAACGGAATTCTTCCTTATTTGGTGCAAGCACTATGTCCTGTATTTCAATTCCTTTCGGCAGCCAAAATTCGTTTTCTTCATTGTTGCCATTTACTAATAAAAGTAAATTTTCTTTGCCGCGCAAAAGAATTTGTATTAAAGGTTGTGTGGGGTTGTGCCAATTTTCGTCTTTCATCGGCAGGCCATGTTGATTAAACCAGTTTATTTCTTCTTCTTGCCAGAACTCACCGCGGTAAATATCGCTGTATTCCTCGCGGATTTGGATTAAAGCTCTGGTGTATGCAAATAAATTGTGATCCTGATTTTTCCAATCAATCCAGCTGATGGAATTGTCTTGGCAGTATGCGTTGTTATTGCCTTTTTGCGAATTGGCAATTTCGTCGCCTGCAAGCAGCATCGGTGTGCCATTAGATAAAAATAAAGTTGCGAGCATCGCGCGCCGTGCTTGGTCGCGCTGTTTGAGAATTTTTTGATTATTAGTTGTGCCTTCAACGCCGAAGTTATTGCTGTAATTAGCATTCGTGCCGTCGCGATTTTCTTCGCCGTTAGCTTCGTTATGTTTTTCTTGATAAGCGGTTAAATCCGCGAGAGTGAAACCGTCGTGGGCGGTTAAAAAATTGATTGAATTACTGGACGCGCGGTCGGTAGAGAAAACATCGTGTGATGCGCAAAATCTTGTCGCCAAAGCGGATAAATCACCGCTATTACAAAGCCAAAAACGCCGAACATCATCACGGAATTTATCGTTCCATTCGGCAAAATTGTTTGGATAGTTACCGAGTTGATAGCCGTAATCAGCAATATCCCAAGGTTCAGCTATAAATTTTTTCCCCCGCAAAATCGGATCTTGATACAAAGCAGCAAAGAACTTTCCATTACGGTTGAAATGCGGTTCGCGCGCCAAAATCGAGGCTAAATCAAAACGGAAACCGTCAATGTGAAATTCCTGCACCCAATAACGCAAATTGTCTAAAAGCCAAGTGAGCACATTTTCATTACTGCAATTAACCGTATTTCCGCAACCTGACCAATTTTGATTTCCGCCTCGTTCATTCAACCAATACCAAGAACGGTTATCCAATCCGCGCTGACAGAGCATTTCACCGCCATCGCCGCCTTCCGCCGTATGGTTATAAACCACATCGAGGATTACTTCGATTCCCGCACGGTGCAAAGCTCGAACTGCAATTTTCATTTCATCATCGGCTTTATCGCAATCAAGCGCGTAATTCGGATTAAGCGCGAAAGCCGCAACTGTGTTGTAGCCCCAATAATTCGTAAGACCGAGTTTTTTCAAATGCGGTTCATCGGCGGATTGCGCAACAGGCAGAAGTTCTACCGCGGTAACGCCGAGATTTTTCAAATAATCAATAACTGCTGGTTCAGCCAAAGCCGCAAAAGTTCCCGCTTTTTTACCGAGTTCAGGGAATTGTTTGGTGAGACCCTTGGGATGCGCTTCATAAATGATGGTTTTATCCCAAGAAATGTTCGGAGAAATGTCGGAATACCACTCAAAAGAATCTTTTTTGACAACTGATTTGTAATCGTCGGTTAATTTGCGGGAATACGGATCGAACAGAAGTTTTTCAGGATTGAATAAATCACCGCGAGCGGGATTGTTTTCACCGTAAGCGCGGTAGGCATAAACAATTCCCTCACCGACGGTTGCTAAAAATCCGCAGAACACATCACCGATTTTGCGCATTTCAAAGCGTTGTTCCTTGCCGTCATCATCAAATACGCAAAGTTCAATTTTCGTTGCAGAGCGAGAAAACACCGCGAAATTCACCCCGTAACGGTCGCAAGTTGCGCCTAGCGGATAAGGTTTTGCGTGTTCTGGTTCGTATTTCATTTGAGAAATTTCCGCACCAAAACCGTTGTCGTGCTTTAACACATCTTTCCAGCGATATTTACCGTCAGATTTACCGCGCACCGAAACACCGAAATAATTCAAAATCCGATACACAGTCGGTGCTTCTTCACCGATATCTTCGAAGTATTGCTTGTATTTACGGTAAAGCTCGACATTGCTTTGACCAGGCTCTGATTCGTAAATATTGCGGAAATCTTTAATCCAGCGTTCTTCGTTGCGCTCTGGTTTGGTGTAAGACGCGGTTTCGTCATCATTGATGCCTGCACGCGGGCGGAGATAAATTTCTGGCTTCTGTTCTAATTTGACAGCGAGCTTGTATTGCTGAATCCATTGATAAATCGTTTCGCGAGATAGTCCTGTGCTTTCACGGAAATTCGCAGTTTTTGCCTCGCGGATTGCTTCCAAAATTTCGGCTGGTAGATCGCCTGTTTTCGATTTTTTGGCAAATTCCAAAACTGGAACTGGGGTGTAGAGCAGATATTCAACGATTTTTACTCTCGCTCGCGCAACAGCAAGCTTTCCTCTATTTGTTTTCTTCATTTTTGATGGTCTCGATAGTTTTGTTTTACTGTAAATAACCACCAAAATTATAAATAAAGATTTTTTACTATTTCGTATTTATGCAAAAAAAAAAAAAAAAACGATTTTTTACAATTTTTTAATATTTTGCGTTCAAGCTTGCAAATTGCTTCTTGGACAAGGCTTTTCAAAGATTATTTTTTTCAAACAAGAGCAAAGAAATTTCTGCATAAATTGAGATTTTTGAGTTTCAAGATGAATTGTTTTAGCGGTAATTTCTTAATTTTTCCGCATCTTCATCAATTTCACGGATAACGCGGCAAGGCACGCCAGCTGCCAAAACTCCCGCGGGAATATCACGATTAACCACCGCTCCTGCCGCAATAATGCTTCCTTCACCGATATTCACACCAGCGAGCACTTGCACTCCTGCACCAATCCAAACACTGTTTTCCACCGTAATCGCTTTGGCATATTCCAAGCCCAAATTGCGCCGTGCTCTATCCAAAGGATGCGCGGCGGTATAAAAACCGCAATTTGGCGCGATAAAAACATCGTTACCGAAAGAAACTTCGGCTGCATCGAGAATTACCAGATTGTGATTGGAATAAAAGTTTTCACCGATAGAAATACCGTCGCCGTAGTCGCAATAAAACGGTGCGGTAATTTCAAAATTTTTGCCCGTTTTTTTGAAAAGCTCGCGAATGATTTGTTCTTGTTCAGAAATCGCCGACGGCAGCAAATGATTAAAACGAAAGCAAGCTTCTTTGGCAAAAAGCCTTCTTGCACGGATTTCAGGAGTATTCGGGTCGTAAAGCCCAAATGAATAGTCATTTAATCGTTTATTCATAAGAAATAAAAACGCGGGGCAAAAACCCCGCAATTTCGTCTGTAATTTTTATTCTTGACGGAATAAGAACACCGTTGCCAAAGGCGGTAAATCAATCGAAATTGAATATGGTTTGCCGTGTGCTTCTTGCTCTTGGGCGCGGAATTCTGGATAAATCGGATAACCGCTACCGTTATAAACCTTGTCGTCAGAGTTCAAAATCACACGGTATCTACCGCCACGATGCACACCGAAACGGTAAGCCTGCCGCACAACTGGCGTGAAATTGCTAATTACGATGATTTCATTACCACCGTGGTCATAACGGCTAAACACGAATACCGAATTGTCCGCATCATCAACCACCAGCCATTCAAAACCGCCTGGATTTTGATCACGCTGATAAAGCGCGGGATAACTCTTATAAACACGGTTCAAATCCCGCACAAAGTTTTGCACGCCTTTATGCCAACCGCCCTCTTCTTCGAGCAAATACCAATCCAAGCTTTCTGAATAATTCCACTCTCTGCCTTGCGCGAATTCATCGCCCATAAACAAAAGCTTCTTACCTGGATACCCCCACATATAACCGTAATACGCCCGCAAATTCGCAAATTTCTGCCAGCAATCACCAGGCATACGGTCGAGGATTGAGCGTTTTCCGTGCACAACTTCATCGTGCGAAAGCGGAAGAATGAAGTTTTCGGAGTATTGATAAATCATTCCGAAAGTCATTTTGTTGTGATGGTATTTACGGTTAATCGGATCTTCCTGCATATAGCGCAGAGTGTCGTTCATCCAACCCATATTCCATTTATATTGGAAAGCCAAGCCTTCATCGTGCGTTACACCGCCGAATGAAGTCGATTCTTCGGCAATACACATCGCCCCAGCAGCTTCCGTGCGCAACATTTGATTTGAACGGCGTAAAAACTCAATCGCTTCAATATTTTCCTTACCGCCGTATTGATTCGGAATCCACTCACCGTCTTCACGGGAATAATCGCGGTAAATCATCGAAGCAACCGCATCAACCCGCAGACCGTCAAAGCCGAAGCGCTCAATCCAATAAAGCGCATTACCACGCAGGAAATTCGCAACTTCCGTGCGTCCGAAGTTGTAAATCAGCGTATTCCAATCTTTGTGATAACCCTCACGCGGATCTTGATGTTCATAAAGAGCAGTGCCGTCAAAGCGTTGCAAACCGCTTTCATCGGTAGGGAAATGTCCGACAACCCAGTCCAAAATTACATTCAAACCCGCTTGATGCGCCGCATGCACAAAATCGCGCAACTCTTGCGGTGAGCCAAAACGAGAAGTCGGTGCATAAAGTCCAGTCGGTTGATAGCCCCAAGAACCGTCATATGGATATTCGGTAACGGGCATCAATTCGATATGCGTAAAGCCCATATCCTTGACATACTCAACCAAATCACGGGCAAAATCAGCGTAAGTGAGCCAAAAATTGTTTTCAGGATTGCGTCGCCAAGAACCGAGATGCACTTCATAAATACTTATCGGTTTATCTACCGCATTCGCCTCAATACGGTTACGGACTTTACCCGCCGCCGCCGAGCGAGTTGGCAAACTGCGCACCAAAGATGCCGTTCCAGGACGAAGCTCCGCACCGAAAGCGTACGGATCAGCTTTCATACGCAGATTGCCGTTTGCATCAAGAATTTCATACTTATATAAATCGTTTTCACAAACGCCTGGAATAAAAATCTCCCAAACACCGATATTGCTTTGCAGCCGCATCGGATTGCGCCGACCATCCCAAGCATTCCAATCACCGACTACCGAAACCCGTTTTGCATTCGGTGCCCAAACCGCGAAATGCACACCTTTAACACCGTCAAATTCCTGCAAATGCGCACCGAGATATTCAAACGGTCGCAAATGATTACCCTGCCCCAAAAGCCAACTGTCAATCTCACCAAGATATGAAGGAAAACGGTAAGGATCTTCAATAACCAAGCCGTCGCCGTTTTTGTAATCAATAGCGATGCGATATTGAGTATCCGCCGAGGGCAAAACCGCCGCAAACAATCCGCGCGCATCAATTCTTTGCATTTCACAAATATTTCCGCCGTTATTGCGATTGACCAAATAAACCGCATCGGCTTCGGGTTGAATTGTCCGCACTACAACCGAACCGTCCGCACGATGATGCTTACCGAGATAAGCAAAAGGATCGTTCTCCACGGCATTAAATAGACGGTCAATAATTTCGCGCTCGCCGTTTTCGATTTTGTATGCAAGTTTGGCTTTTTTCATACGCTGATCTCCGAGTATTGAAAGTAATTGTGAAAACTCACGATGTTTAGGCAGTTCTTCAAGGCTAATCGGCAGTTTTACCGCCCAATTTGGATAGCCTTCTGCCACACCTGGAAAGTTGAAGTTTTTATTCATCGCGATGAGATTTTCGAGCTGAATCCCATAAAGCTTCGCCGCAGTTTGCGCGGAAAATTGATGCACCGCACGGCGCAAAATTGAATTTCCACGGCGCGGATATTTTTCGTTTTCGGTCAAAACACGGTTTTTTTGCATTGCAACAAAAAGCTGCATTTTTTCTGCATTACGGGCATCTATCGCTTTTTTAAGTTCCGCGTCAGTTGCGAATATGCCGAATTCCCGCATTTTTCTTAAATCAGTTTCCGCCCACCAAGCAGCAAACGGCGCAACATCGTGAGTAGAAATAACGCTAATCGATTGCGGATTGTCGTGCTGCGGACGGTTATGAAGATTGAAATACAAAACGCTATATGCAAAAACACCGCGCTTTTTGAGTAATTCGCGGAAACCATCAGGCACAATTCCTAAATCTTCCCCGATGACCATACATTTCGCGCGCCTGCTCTCCACAATCAAAATTGCCAGCAGAATGTCCAAGGGATAGCGGATATACGCGCCATTTTCCTCACCGTCAAAATTTTTAATCCACCAAAGACGGGCAAGCAACATCGCGTGATCGAGGCGCAAAATCGAATAGTTACGCATATTGGCGCGCAGGAGTTTGATAAAAAATTCAAAGCCCGTCGCTGCCAAAATTTTCGGATTGATAGGCGGCAAGCACCAATTTTGACCTTGCGGCGCAAGCGGATCAGGAGGAGCTCCAACTCCGCAATCTAGGCAATAAAGCTCGGAATTTAACCAAGTATCCGCACCGCCTTTCGCACATCCAACCGCCAAATCACCGTAAAAACCAAGCCGCATTCCTAATTTTTCTGCCTGCTTTTGCAAACCTGCAAACTGCTCAGCAATCTGCCATTGCAAATACATATAAAAGTCAATTTCCGCCTCATTGCGAGCAGCAAAAACCGCTACCGCCGCCGATTTCGGTGATTGATATTTTTCTTCCCAAGCAAGCCAACCGTCGCCACGCTGGCGTAATTTGGGATTTTTGGCAATTTGCGCTTTATCTAGTGCTTCAAATAAAGCAAATCCACGCAAATCTTCACCGCCAGCACGGCAGAAATCAGCGAATTTTTTCTTCATATCCGCGCTACGGCTTGCCAAAAACGCCTTAAACGAAGCACGCAAAATCTCTTCTTTAACTCGCCAAACAGCGGCGTAATCCACAGTTTCAAGCTCGCGCAAGCGTGCAATTTCTGGTTCTAGTTTTTGATAAAGCTTTGCTACCGTCTGACTTTTGAAACCAACAACCCGTTCAACCGCTAAATAAATCGGATTAAGCCAAAGCCGCGATGAAGGGGAATAAGGAGAACACTGTTCGGGACGGGAAGAAAATAAAGCGTGAAGCGGATTGAGACCAATGAAATCAATTTGATATTGCGCGGTTTTCTTTAAGAATTCAGATAAATCAACAAAATCACCGATACCGCAGTTACGCGCGCTACGCAAAGAATAAAGCTGCAAAGTGATGCCCGTTGCGGGTTTATCGTCAAGTTCGGGAATTTCGAAAACTCGCTCCTGGGCGGCAATTACGAAATAACTACGGACAGTTTCACCGTAAAGATTGATTTTGTAATAACCGTCAGCAAGCGGTGGAACAAATGCGCGACATAAAGAATCACTGACTTTTTCCAAAGAAAGAACTGTTGTTTTACCGCTTTCATCTTGCAAATCCGCCCGCGTAAAGTTTTCTGCCTCGCAAGAAAAAAACTGCCAAGACGCAACTTCCGACTGCACCACATTCGCACCAGAGTATTGCCGTAATTTTTCAGGCACGACCTCCAAACGCCGCGCAAAACCTTGAATTACCTTGTCAGAAATTTGATAAATATTGCCGTCCGCTCCGCAATATTGCCTCTCAACCAAGTTTTCTGTCTCTCGCGCGAAAAACTCTGTGCTCATAACATCACCTCGAAAATGTTTTTTATCTTTATTTATTTTTCAACCGTAAGTAAATAACTATTTATTTTTTACTAATTCACGATAACGGTAAAGATTTTCTAACAGCAAACTACAATGCCGAGCTCTTATCCACAAAACAATACGGACAAAATATGTTTGATTCGCAAATGAAAATAGCTGGTTTCGATGATGAACTCGCCCAAGCAATTGCAGCGGAAAATCAACGACAAGAAGATCACATCGAACTAATCGCATCAGAAAATTATTGCTCTCCAAGAGTGATGGAAGCACAGGGAAGCGCACTCACTAATAAATATGCCGAAGGTTATCCAGGAAAACGCTATTACGGCGGTTGTGAATTCGTCGATATCGTCGAACGGCTAGCAATCGAAAGAGCCAAAACATTATTCGGCGCAGATTATGCAAATGTGCAACCGCATTCTGGCTCACAAGCAAATGCCGCCGTATTTTTAGCTCTTCTCAAAGCTGGCGATACCGTTCTCGGTATGGATTTAGCATCTGGCGGACATCTCACCCACGGCGCAAAAGTCAGCTTTTCTGGCAAAACTTATAAATCTATCGGTTACGGATTAAATCCTGAAACAGGTTTAATCGATTATGAAAATCTGCAAAATCTCGCAAATGAACACAAGCCGCAAATGATTATTGCGGGATTTTCCGCTTACTCACAAATTCTTGATTTTGAAAAATTCCGTCAAATCGCGGACAGTGTCGGTGCTTATTTAATGGTGGATATGGCGCATGTAGCTGGATTGGTTGCCGCTGGTTTATATCCAAATCCTGTTCCTTTCGCTGATGTCGTTACTACAACCACCCACAAAACTTTACGCGGACCGCGCGGCGGTTTAATTTTGGCGAAGGCTAATCCTGAAATCGAGAAAAAACTCAATTCTGCAATTTTCCCTGGAATTCAAGGCGGACCGTTGATGCATGTGATTGCAGCAAAAGCGGTAGCCTTCCAAGAAGCTCTCGAACCAAGCTTTCAAGCCTATCAAGAACAAGTTATCGAAAACGCCAAAACAATGGCGAAAATTTTCAACTCTCGCGGCTACGATGTAATTTCAGGCGGCACGAAAAATCACTTAATGCTCATTAGCCTGATTAAAAAAGGAATTACGGGTAAAGCCGCCGATGAAGCACTCGGTCGCGCTCACATTACGGTGAATAAAAACGCCATTCCAAATGACCCGCAACCACCGATGGTTACTAGCGGTTTGCGGATTGGAACGCCTGCGATGACTACTCGCGGTTTTGGTGTAGCGGAAGCGAAGAAGGTTGCCTCTTGGATTTGCGATATTTTGGACGACATCAACAATGAGGAAAAAATCATCGAAATCCGCGGAAAAGTCGCTGAATTGTGTGCGGAATTTCCCGTATATCGTGCTAAATAATTTTTAAGCTGTGAGCGGCAAGGCTTGAAAAATAAATTTAAGTTTTTATAGTGCGCCGCTCTTTTTCTTTTCATTTCAAATAAATTTAAGGATATTCAATGCCAAGTATTAAAGTTCGCGATAACGAACCATTTGATGCAGCAATGCGCCGTTTCAAACGCTCTTGTGAAAAAGCAGGAGTTCTTGCCGAAGTTAGAAGCCGTGAGTTCTACGAAAAACCAACTCAAGAACGCAAACGCAAATTAGTAGCCGCAATTAAACGCAACGCTCGTCGCATCAAAAAAGAAAAATCACGCTTTGAGCGTCTTTACTAATTAAAAAGTAAAAATCTGATTTTTTGAAGCCGTCTGCCGTTATTTTTACGGCAGACGGTTTGTTATTTAGTCTTGAAACTGGAATATTTATGACAATTCGTGAAGACATTAACTCTGCGGTAAAAGACGCTATGCGCGCCAAAGATACCGCCACTCTGCAAACTTTAAGAATGCTTACTGCGGCTCTCAAACAAATCGAAATTGATGAAGGTATCGAAATAAATGACGATATCGCAATCAAGGAATTACAACGGCAAGTCAAGCAACGCAAAGATGCAGCCGCGCAATATCACAAATCTGACCGTCCAGATTTAGCCGAAAAAGAAGAAGCGGAAATTGCGGTGATTTACCGTTTTATGCCCGCGCAAATGAGCGAAGAAGAAATTGCGCAGTATGTTGATAAAGTTTTTGCAGAAAGCGGACTGCCTGCGACAATTGCATCGATGAGTGTTTTGATGAACAAAATGCGTCCTGAACTTGAAGGTAAGGCAGATTTGGCTTTGGTCGGTAAATATCTCAAAAGCAAATTGCAATAAAGCATTTTTTCCTTTCGTTATTAAGCGCAATTTCAACTTTAAGTTGCGCTTAAAAAATTCCCGTTTTCACAGCATTCCAAAATTTCCGCTCACTCGATGAATAGACGCATTGAAAATTCTTTCATTAACGAACTATTGGAGCAAGGCGATTTGAAAGCTTTGCTTGTTTCCAAAGGTATCGAGTTCAAAAAAAATTCTGGCAATGATTCTTTTGCCAACTGCCCTTTTCATAATGAAAAAACTCCGTCTTTTGCGGTGCATCGCAATGAGCAGTATTACTACTGTTTCGGCTGCCACAAAAGCGGTAATGCCTTGCGTTTTTTGATGGATTATGAAAATTTGAGTTTTGTTGAGGCGGTTGAAAGTTATGCGGAATTTGTAGGTCTTGCTGTTCGTTACGAGCAAAATTCCTACTTCAACCCCGAAAAATCGCAGGAAGAAAAGGCAAAAATCGAGTTGGGATTAGAACTTTTGGCGGAAGCCGCAAATTTCTTCAAGGAGCAGCTCTTTCATCTTCCGAACGCCGAAGCAGCCCGTAATTACATCAATTCCCGCAAGTTAAATCGGCAATCGTTGGACAATTTTGCACTCGGTTATGCGCCATTCGGAAATTTGGTTTTGGAGCGATTTGCGGATAAATACGGCAGAAATTTGCTGCAAGAAGTCGGGCTTGTCCGTGAAAAAGACGGTGATTTTTATGACTATTTCCGCGATCGGATAATTTTTCCCATTCACAACCGTCGCGGTCAGATTATTGCTTTCGGTGCGCGCTCACTCGGTAAACAAGAACCAAAATACTTAAATTCTCCCGACAGCAACTGGTTTCACAAGGGTAGCGAGTTTTACGGCTTATTTCAAGCAAAGCAAAATCGCGCAAAGTCGCTAATCGTTTGCGAAGGTTATATGGACTGCATCAAACTCGCGCAATACGGTTTTACAAATGCGGTAGCCGCACTGGGAACAGCTTTCGGCGAAAAACATTGCGAAATTCTCAAAAAAAATTGCGAGCAGGTTTATTTTTGTTTTGACGGTGATACCGCGGGATTGAATGCGGCAAAAAAAGCTCTGCAAATCGTTTTCAGCAATTTTGAGGAAAAAATCGATTGGCGTTTTGTATTTATGCCCGACGGTGAAGATCCTGATTCCTTGCTGGATAACAACGGTCGCGACGGATTTTTACGGGTTTTAGATGCAGGAATTAGTCCTTCGCAGTTTTTGGAAAAATTGCTCGGCATCGACGAAAAAAGCCGTAAATCCAAGCGCAATGTCGAAGAAACAAACCGCCTTGCATTTGAGGCTGGCAATTGGCTTTCACTTTTACCGAATTCGAATTACCGTGATTTACTCCAACAGCAGCTGCAAAACCAGCTGGCATCAGCAATTACGCTAGAAGGTAGAAATTATCAAAACCCAAGGCAGCAGCAAAATCGCTCCTCATATTCATACAGCAAAACCGCTAATCCGCCGCCAAAACGCGAACACCGTCTGCTCGCAATGTTTGCTAACCACCCGAATTGGCGGATAAATCAGGAAATCAGCCCTGCTCTCGCCGATTTATCTCTTGAAATGCCGCATCTCAACGAGCTTATTTACCTTGCCCGTTCTGGCGCGGACAGCGTCCTACTCAAAGAAAAATTACAGGAGTGGCAAATTTTTATCCGTGAAACAAAAAATCAATTAGACGAAGAACAGCAAAAAAACGAATTCACCGCCGCTCTGCAAACGCTAGAAGAAAAATGCCGTGAGGTTCGCCTGCGGCTTGAAAAATTCAAGGCATAACTCCATTTTCCGCCCGCCTCAAACAAAAAGGACATTTCATAATGGCTACAAAAACCACTTCTTCCAAAACATCTTCCAAGGCAAAATCATCTTCAACATCCGCAAAATCCAACAAAACAACTAGCAAAACCACGAGCAGCAATAAAAAAGAAAACACGGATAACAACAAACTCTCCGCCAAGGAAAAGGTTAAAGCTGCACTTCTAGCAAAAAAATCAGCTAGCAAAGCAACAAACAAAACTGCGGAAAAGGCGGTAAGTAAAGCAACAAATAAAACGGATAAAAAAACAGCTACTACTGAAAAAACTGCGGCAAAAAAATCCGCAAGTCAAAAAAACACTACCAAAACTACCGCTGCAAAAAAAGACACTAAATCAGCAACCGCAAGCAGCAATAAAACGGCAAAAAATGCTGCGACTAAAACTACAAAAAACGCTCAAAAAGACACTAAAACTGCAAATAAAACAACAGCAAAGACCGAAATAAAAGCTAAAAAAACAACTGCAAAGACAACTCTCAAAGAAGAAATCACTGCTAGCAGGAGAAAAAACAGCCCAGCGGATACAAAAACAACCGCCAAAACAACAACCGAAAACCGCCGAAATTTGCTTGCACTGACGGCACATACGGATACAAAAACAACCGCCAAAGCAACAACTGAAAACACCAGCGCAAAAAAAGTAGCGGAACAAAAAACTAGTAATAAACCGTCCAAAGCTCTGATTAGAGACCTACTCGCTCGCGGCAAAGAAAAAGGAAAAATCCGCTTCGGTGAAATCAAAAAAGTGCTGCAAATCACGGAAGAAAACGATGCAATCGTCGTCAAAAATCCTGTCGTGCTGAAAGTGTTAAACGCCTTCGCGGAACTAGATATCCGTATTACAGGTCTTCCGAATACGAAAAAAATTCCAATAGCAATCGAAAAAGAAGAAGTTAAACAGGAAGTTAAAACCAAAGAACTTTCCTATGAATTAAAAGAAAAACTTAAAGTCTTACGGGAAGCAAGCGCGAAGCAAGCTAATCAAACCATCGAAGAAGACGAATTGGAGCTCGAAGCCGAAGAAGAAATGCAGGAAATTCTCGACGAATTAGTCGAGCGCGGCAGAGATAACGGCGAAATTACCTTCGAAGAAATCAAAGACATTCTTCCGAATGAAATCTCGCTGGAAAGCAAAAATATGACTAACAACAGTCTTATCAACAAAATTTTGCAATATCTCACCGAGCAGGAAATAACCGTCATCGACGCGCCAGAACTTGACGCAACCGCTGGCGAAATCAAAGCCGAAGACGAAAAACAACAAACCAAAAACACCGAAGTCGGTCGCACTACCGATCCCGTGCGGATGTATATGCGCGAAATGGGGCAATATTCCCTCATCAATCAATCAACCGAAATCGAAATCTCTAAACGCCTTGAACACGGTTTAAGCAGTGTGCGCGATAGCTTGGCGCAGTTTCCACTCTCGATGATGACTTTGTCGGATATCTTCCAGCGCACGGAAAGCGGTCAATGGAAGCTCGGCGACTTCATTACTGACTACTGCCTCGTTGAAGATATGGACGATAAATCCCTAGAAGCATTAGCCGCAAATCAGGCAGCAGCAGAAGCCGCAGCTAATCAAGAAAATTCAGACGATGCGGAAAATTTAGATGATGACAATCAAGAAGTCCCCGACGATATTGCAGACGAAGATTCTTCCGACGACGACGAAGAAAACGAAGACGGCGAGCCAAATAAACCTTTCGGTAAAAAAAATAAACCGAATCCCAACAACGCAAAAGCAGAAAAATTACAACGGGCACGAGAAAAAATGCTCGAATTTGAAGAGCTCATCGCTAAATTACGCGACACATACTCCAAAGGTAGCAAAGCATTAGAAAGCAAGGCGGGACAAAAACTGATGAGCGATATTCAGGAATTTCACCGCGGATTTTTCTTCACCAATAAAGCTGTTGAATTGATGGAAGCAAGAATCCAAAAACCAGCCGAACAAATCAGCAAAATCGATCAAAAAATCCGTCAAATCGCGGTAAATAAAGCAGGTTTGCCAACGAGATATTTCATCAAAGCTTTTAACGGTAACGAAGAAAACCCAAATTTCCTAAACGAAGAACTCAAAAAGAAAACGCTTTATGCAGAAAGATTGCGCAATTTGATGCCCGAAATCAACAAACTGCAATTGGAACTGGTCGCAATTTCCGAAAAATATCAAATGCCATCAGAAAAAATCCGTAGTCTGTATAAAACCATCATCGCAGGACATAAAGAAGCTTTCAAAGCCAAAGAGGAAATGGTGCATGCCAACTTGCGGCTAGTAATTTCAATTGCAAAAAAATTCGCCAACCGCGGAATGTCATTTATCGACCTCATCCAAGAAGGAAATATCGGTTTGATGAAAGCCGTAGATAAATTCGAATACCGTCGCGGATTTAAGTTTTCAACTTATGCAACTTGGTGGATACGGCAGGCAATTACCCGTTCAATCGCCGACCAAGCCCGCACTATCCGCGTCCCAGTTCATATGATTGAAACCATCAACAAAATGAAACGAGCCTCACGCGCTCTCGAACAGCAACTCGGTCGTGAACCAACTACCGAAGAAATCGCCCAAGAAATGGGTATCGATGAGCAAAAAATTCTCAAAGTTATCAAAATTGCAAAAGAACCCGTTTCTACCGAAAGCCCCGTCGGTGATGATGATGATGCACATCTCGGCGATTTCATCGAGGATACAAATATCCGCTCACCTGTTGAAAGCGCAACCGATAAAGCATTGGAAGAAGCAGTCAATACCGCTTTGAAAGGATTATCTCCTCGCGAAGAAAGAGTTTTACGAATGCGCTTCGGTATTGGTCTTACAACAGATCACACTTTGGAAGAAGTCGGTAAGCAGTTCGAAGTTACCCGCGAGCGAATCCGCCAAATCGAAACCAAAGCTATCCGCCGCCTCAAACACCCAAAACGAGCAGAAATTATCAAATCCTTTATTTGATATTGCTTACTATAGTCGTTCCATTTCAAAATAATAGCGTTCTCTTCGCCTTGCCGTATTCTAGATACAGTCTTTAAGCTCGCTACTTTGTCTTATTTTGAACTGAAACGACTATACAAGCAAACTATTCTCTAAAAAAATAAAAAATCCGCCGTTTTTTTTACACGGCGGATTTTTTATTTTCACCGTCATTGCGAGGCTTACCAAGGGCAAGGCGTGGCAATCTCCTGACCGTTACCGTCATTTTGAGCGCAGCGAAAAATCTCACCGCAACCGTCATTTTGAGCCGTCAAACGAAAAATCTCACAGCAACCGTCATTTTGAGCCGCAGGCGAAAAATCTCTGCCGCAAATCTTCTTGACAAATTCTTATTCATTTTTATAATCGCCCTGCTTTATTCGTAAAGCGTAATTTTTAATTTATTACAGGAAATTTATATGAAAAATTTATTGACAAACTCGTCGAAAGATGGTACGATGAGCCATCGGATGGCGGG
>JAGBJT010000044.1 GCA_017934275.1 Cardiobacteriaceae bacterium
AGACTATAGTATTCCTGAATTAACAGGACTGTAATAAGAGCAGTGTGGTTAAAAGAAGCTCGCGTGGTATATGTGTGCATTCGCATAGACGGGGTATCCACTGACCCACACAACAATCCCCCATAAACCTCCCAAATAGGGGGGTTTTTTATTGTCTATGCGGTTGATTTTTAGCAGTAAGATATAAATTTATAAAATAAAAGATAGAAGAAAATAAGGAGGAAGATATGAGAAAATTTAGCGCAATAGTTAAAGTATTTTTAATCAGCGTATTACTTTCGGTTAATTCTTTTGCCGATGACTTCCGATATCCTGAAAGTTATATGCCAGGTGGTGAGTATCGGCTTTTCGGTAGCGGAAGAGATGCAGTTTCTAATTTAACAGGCGGATATCGCGAGACGGGAAATTTCGCCGTAAATGCGGGAAATATAGTCGTTTCAATTCAAAATAAGACAAGGCAGCGAGCCGAAGACAGTATGCCTAATACGGCGAGGCGAAGCTAACGCAGTATTATTTTGAAGTGGAACGACTATATATAGTTAATTCGCAACAAAATAGCTCATTATTGTCTCTTCAATTGTATTGTAATTATAAATCACACTTCGTATATATTTTTTAAGATTTGCCCAAGTTTTCTCTATTGGATTTAATTCTGGTGAGTAAGGCGGTAAATTTAATACTGTATTACCATATTTTTTCACTTCTTACAGCAGTTTTAATGCAAAAATAATGTTACTTATGAAACGGAATAAGTATTCCTCCATAAAAGCCAGAGTTTTATATTTTTTCATACCATCTTTATATAAATTTTCATTTACTTTTTCTATTTTTCACACAGCAATTTTTTCACCGAGATGAATTTTTTCTTTTGTAGCAATTTTCGGATTATCAAATTGCAGATTAAATCCTTCTTCAAAACATAAAATAACCGTCGAACCGAGATTAAATCTACCGATTTCATCACCCTTCTTAAAAGAAATATTTCCATCTGGATAGAAATAAAAATTACCGTCTTCGATATTATTTTTTAACTCTCCGCTCCATACAGTTGCAATGCTTCCGACATTCAAAGCCCCAACCATCACCAGAGAAAATTCCCCTCTTGCAGAAGAAAAATTACAGACTAACCGTTCATTTGCAATAAAAAGTCCGTCGATTTTTTCTAATAAATTTATCGCCACACTATGTTTATCACCAGGACAAAATGACATACTTTGCAAGACACAATCAACAGGTGCATGAATACGATGATAATCATCAGGTGCGAGATAAATCGTAATTGTTTTGCCAGATTCATATTTTTTTGCTTGAATAGGGCAATTTAACAAAGCAGACAGTGAATATTTATGATTTTTCGCTTGGAATAATTGCTGATTATTTATATCGCCGTAAATCGCCACTCGACCATCAACAGGCGAGACGATTGCATTCTCATCTGAATTTATTTCCCTCGCGCCGTCGGCTAATTCCCGAGTAAAAAAATCCAGCAAACTTTTGTATTCATATAAATTCTTGCGCGCTGCAAAATCACAATTTGCCCCTGTAATTTTGCTAAATATAAAAATCAAGGAATTTTTGAAGTAATAGTTTTCAATGCGCGCCAAATAATAAAAAATACGGCTCAAAAAAAGACGCGGAATCAAACGGTAAATTGCATATTTCATAAGAAAAAATCAAATAGATAAAAAAATACCCCGTTTGCACGGGGTGATTTGGAGTGTCTGGTAGGCATAATTGGACTCGAACCAACGACCCCCACCATGTCAAGGTGATGCTCTAACCAACTGAGCTATATGCCTAAAAAGAGCCGCGCATTCTAATGATAAAAATCAAAATTGCAAGAATTTTTTCCTTCAACATCCGCCCTATTCCCGTTTCATTCAAGATTGCTGCAAAAAAACCTCCGATTGTGCAGCGGTTTTCAGTATCAGCGGTTATAGTCGTTCCAGTTCAAAATAATACTGTGTTAGCTTCGCCTCGCCTTATTCTAGATAGAGTCTTTAAGCTCGCCACCTTGTCTTATTTTGAACTGAAACGACTATACTTTTTACTTTGCCGATAACTTCATCGTGTCAAAAAATTCCTGATTGTTACGGGTTTTGCGCATTTTTTCCGTAAAGAATTCGATTGCTTGCAGCTCGTCCATAGGATGCAGCACTTGCCGCAAAATCCAGATTTTCTGCAAGGTTTCCGCATCAATCATCAGTTCCTCACGGCGCGTGCCCGACGGATTGATATTTATCGCTGGGAAAATCCGTTTTTCCGCAACTCGCCGCGACAAATGCACTTCCATATTTCCCGTGCCCTTGAATTCCTCGTAGATAACCTCGTCCATTTTCGAGCCCGTATCAATCAAGGCGGTAGCGATAATCGTGAGTGAACCTGCTTCTTCGGTATTTCTCGCTGCACCGAAAAAGCGTTTCGGGCGTTGCAAGGCATTCGAATCCACACCGCCAGAGAGAATTTTCCCCGATGCAGGAGCTGCCGTGTTGTAAGCGCGCGCAAGGCGGGTAATCGAATCGCACAAAATCACCACATCTTTTTTATGCTCTACCAAGCGTTTTGCCTTTTCAATCACCATTTCCGCGACTTGAATATGCCGTTGTGCTGGCTCATCGAAAGTCGAAGAAATCACCTCACCGCGCACGGTGCGCTCCATTTCGGTTACTTCTTCTGGTCGTTCATCAATCAGCAAAACTATCAGATGACATTCGGGGTGATTTATCGAAATAGATTGCGCGATGTTCTGCAACATCACCGTTTTACCAGCTTTTGGCGGCGAAACAATCAAGCCGCGCTGACCTTTGCCTATCGGTGCAATGATGTCGATGATGCGTGCGGTGATGTCTTCGGAAGAACCGTTACCAAGTTCGAGTTTGAGTTGATTTTCGGCGTGTAAAGGAGTGAGATTTTCAAAGAGAATTTTGTGTTTAGCGGCTGCTTTGGGATCGGAATTTATCGTATCGACTTTGTGGAGAGCAAAATATCTTTCGTTATCTTTCGGCGGTCGGATTGTGCCTGCAACCGTATCGCCAGTGCGTAAATTGCAATGTCGAATTAAACCTGGCGAAACATATAAATCGTCCGCTCCCGCCTGATAAGAATTCTTGGCAGAACGAAGAAAACCGTATCCGTCTGAAAGTAGTTCAATTACACCTTCGCCGTAAATTTCTTCGCCCGCACGGGCTTTGGCTTTAAGAATAGAAAAAATTAAATCACTGGTTCTTTTACGGGAAATATCTTCTAATCCCATTTCTTCAGCAATGCGCAAAATTTCCTGCGGTGATTGCTGCTTCAATTCACTTAAATTCATAAATTTGATGATTTTTTACTTTGATTTTGTATTGAGAAAAAGAAAAGCCGCAGCCGTAATAAAGAATAAAAAGATGAAGCTGCGGCGGTTGATTAAATATGTTGTTTGACAAATTCGACAAGGCGCGGTTTCGGCTGCATACCGATGACGGTGTCCGCAATTTTGCCGTTTTTGAATAAGAGTAGAGCTGGAATGGAACGAATGCCGTATTGCGCGGCTAAATCGCTATTTTCATCAACATTAACTTTGGCGATGTTGAGTTTGCCTGCAAATTCCTGGGCGATTTCTTCCAAAATCGGAGCAATTGCACGGCAAGGTCCGCACCAAGTAGCCCAAAAATCAACTAAAACTGGCACATCAGATGCCAAAACCTTGCTTTGAAAATCCGCCTCTTCGACGGCGAATAGGTTCGTCATTTGTGTTTCTCCAAATAATTTTTTGTGGATTTTTTCCGTAGATTTACGGAAATTTTGAGTTGGCTTACAAGCCAGTTTGAAAATTAAAGCGCGGGATTGTAGCCAAATAAATCCGTTCATTGCGAATTTTCTCCGCCCACGCCTTAATTTTTAGAAATTTTCACCACTACTAGCACGGTTATTTATTTTGTCAATAGCCGCAATTTAGCGTCCCAGCCTTATTTTGCAATATTTACCGCATATTTACGGCGGTAGTTTTGCAGTTTTTCCAGATGTGCGGCAAGTGCCTGATTTTCACTAGCAAAATTGAGCAAATCATCTAAATCGATAAGTGCGGCAGTAAAAATATTTTGTTCTTCGGCAAGTGTTGCGAGCGCGGTTTTTGGCGAATTTTCTACCGCCCATTCCTTTCTATCCAAAGCTACCAGCAATGCTTTCGGCTCTGCGCCCTGCTCTTTTAGCAATTTAATCGAATTACGAACCGCCGTTCCCGCCGTTAAAACATCATCAATAAGCAAAATCCGTTTACCGCGAATATCTGCACCGACCAACTTTCCGCCTTCACCGTGATCTTTGGCTTCTTTACGGTCAAATGCCCAAGGAATATTTACAGCGTAATTGTTAAACAATGCGCTTGCAGTCGCAGTTACGAAGGGAATTCCCTTATACGCTGGACCGAATAAGCAGTCAATTTTTTCCGCTTCAATAATTTCGCGAGCTTTTGCGGCATAACAATTTGCCAAAATCGCCAGAGATTGACCGTCAGAAAAAGCCCCAGCATTGAAAAAATACGGACTAATCCGTCCTGATTTCAAAGTAAATTCCCCAAATTTCAACGCCGAAACCGCGAAAGCTTGCTGCAAAAATTTTTGCTGCAAAGCAGAAAAATCTTGCAAATTTGATTGAGACATTTTTCTCTCCAAAAATAAATAAAAGGGCGCATCCAAAAATCAAAAAAAATGTTTTTTTTACCGCCGTCATCCTGAGCGTAGCGAAGGATCTACTAATAAGGATTTTTCACCTTCGGTTCAGAATGACGAATTTTTAGATGCGCCCAAAAGTAAATATTTAGCTTGTCATCACTCTATCATTTCGAGTGTTCATCAATTCCGCTCTATTTCCGTCATTTTGAGCGAAGCGAAAAATCTCGCTCTAAATGCACCAAGTCGCTCAAAAAATAATCAAGAAGGTAAAAATATTCGTGCTGGAGTGGAAATTTCTGGCGGCAACAGTGAATATAAAAATGAAACTTTAATTCAAAATCCGCAGGACAGCGTGTTTTTATCACGGTTAATTCAGACGATTTTATTCCTGCGAGGCATTGAAGTTGTGCCAAATGAAGCAGCAGATGCGTTTTTGTTCGTGAATGTTGATGTGTTCGGCACAATCCGTAACCGCACGGAATTGCACTTTTTCAACCGCGAAAACCTAAGCGCAGAGACCAAATTAGAATATTTCGCAATTGATGGAAACAGTAGAATTTTAATTAAACCAGAGGTGAATTCTTTTGCCGCAAGATATAAGGAAAATTACATTTTATGTACTGGACCTTTATCGAAAAATAAATCAATCGAAGAAGCCGATAAATTATTAGTAGATTTCTCCGATATTACTCCTTATTCAAATCGAAATAAATTTTCTAGTGAGATAGAGGAATTTTCGCACACAAACGGTGCAGAAAATTTAGAACTAGAAATCATTAAAGATAGAAGAAAATAAGGAGATAGAGATGAGATTTTTTAATGCGATAGTTAAGATTTTTCTTGCAATAATTTTATGCGGAAATATTAGTTTTGCCGATGATTTTCTACGCCGTGCGACCGATGAAAATTCTTATATTTCAGGTGACTACCAGCTATTTTCCAAGCGCGGAAGTCCTGCGAATGTGGAAAGCAGCTTCTCCGTCAGCCCGAGCTATCCAATCCGTGCAGGGAATATTTCAATCGAACATCGCGGCTTTAACGGTAATGTAAAACATACTTCCGAATTTGGTGGACACGGTTGGCAAGTTCATAGTCCGTTTTCAAATTCGAGCTCCTTGCATTTAGATGACCTTTCAGGGTCGATTTTAGTCGGTGGTTCAAGTCATAATAAACTGACCGTTTCAGGTCGTGAAACTCATCATGGAGAGGACTATGATGGACCACAAGGGGGCGGTTTTCCAGAGCCAACAGGGGCACGCGATCATTATTCTTATGGAATATCGGGAAGTGTTGTAACGGTAAAAGTAGTTTCACTCGAACAAATTAATAAATTTTTACCGCAAGATAGGCAAATTACTCCCGAAACAGTGAGGAAAATAAATACCGACAGGGATAATTCTGTTGATATTCCCGCAATTTTAAGCGCAACAAATCTCGCCAATCAGCAGGGGCTTGCGCAAAATATCTATGTCGCTTGGGATAAATCCACTCTGGAAACGGTTGCCGTTTGGCAAGGTGAAGTGCCGATTGTGTCGCAATCCTATGGCAATTTGCCTTTCGAACATGATTTTCCATCCGAGCAAGGAAATATTCCCGATTGGGCAAGGCAAATACCTAACATTGCCACACAAAACAATAACGAAGTCGGACTAATTCCAAACAATAGTAATACAGATAAAGGCTTCTGGGCAAAAACAAAAGACGGTTTAGTGTGGGTCGGAGAAAAATTAGAATACGCCGCAGGAACCGCAATTGGAATCGGTAAAGGAGGTCTAAATATTCTCGGCGACAGTGCAGAATTAGTCTTCGAAGGGTTGGGAAATTTATACGATGAAGGTAAAGATTTTGTCGCTCATCCGATAGTTTATACAACTTCCGCTTACGATAATGCAAGTTATGTCGCCTCTAACATTTGGCAAGC
>JAGBJT010000045.1 GCA_017934275.1 Cardiobacteriaceae bacterium
CATACTCTTTACCGCTTTTCGAGCAGAGCTTGCAATCAATTCTTGCTCTATCGCGAACCGCTTCCCACCGCCGTGGGAAGGTTGTCCAGTTATAGTTCCGCAAGCTGAAAGTGATGCTGTCATAAGAATTAGAGAGATTGATTTGAAAATTTTGGATTTGAGATAAGAATTTTTTCTACTGTTGCTAGAAAAATTTCTATATTTCCCGATTTTGATTTTGCCATCTTGCCGTTGAGCTGTTGAGCCGTTGAGCCGATACTACCCCCGCCAAGCGATGGCTAATCTTACCATCTTTTGAAGAGTTTGTCAATAAATTTCTCATATAAATCCCTTGTTACGAATTAAAAATTACGCTTTACGAATAAAGCAGGGTGATTATAAAAGTTCATAATAATTTGTCAAGAGAAAAAACGGCAGAGATTTTTCGCCTGCGGCTCAAAATGACGGTTGCTGTGAGATTTTTCGTTTGACGGCTCAAAATGACGGAAGAGACAGAAATTTACGGTGAAAAATAAAAAATCCGCCGTATCAAAAACAGCGGATTTTTTGAAACAAGGTGTTTAATTGGAAATAGACATTGACAATCAACTATTTTTTGCAACCGTCATTCCCGCGAAAGATTGAGCGACAGGCATTATTTCAATTCGATTGACATTTATATGTGCAGGTTGTTCGGCAATCCAGATGATGATTTCGGCGATATCGTCGGCGGTCATATTTTGTCCTATCACGCCTTTATAGACATCACGGGCACGGTTTGAGTCCCAATCAAAGCGGACATCGGAAAATTCCGTGCCGTCGGTAAGTCCTGGTTCGACATTGCTAACCCGCACCGCCGTGCCGATTAAATCCGCCCGTAAATTCAAGCTAAATTGTGTTACAAATGCCTTAGAAGCACCATACACATTGCTACCAGGATAGGGATAATTTCCCGCGATTGAAGAAATATTGATGATGTGTCCCTTATTTTTCGCGACCATCGCAGGGAGAATTTTTTTCGTCATCGCAACCAATCCGCGGACATTGGTGTCAATCATTGTCAGCCATTTGTCGAGATTGCAGTCGGGAGCTTTTTCGAGACCGAGTGCTAGTCCTGCATTATTGATTAAAAGTTCGATATTTTTCCAATCATCTGGCAGGCTATCGACGGCTTGGTCAATTGCGGAAATATCACGGATATCGAAGGCAAGCGGATAAAAATTATCTTTACCGAGACTGTTTTGCAATTCTTCGAGCCGTTCTTTGCGCCGCGCCGTGCCGATAACTTTCCAACCTCTTTGGACTAATTTTTCTGCCGCTACTTTGCCGAAACCCGCAGAAGCACCAGTAATTAAAGCGATTTTTTGCATAAATTTTCCTTGAAATTGTGAGCGTTAGAGCTTGATTAAAATTCGTAAATGACATTGTCAAGAAATGTCAGAGAAAAAATTTTCCGTTTTATGAGTTTTATAAATACGGAGAAAATAACTTACAAAATAAATCAATAGTTATATATCAACTTATTTTCAAGGAATTTTATTAAATGTCTGAAACTCAACTTCAAGTGTCCGATCAGGGAATATTCAAAAGATACGGACTTTATATCGCCACGATTTTGATGCTGATTATTTGGTTTTTACCGTCATTTGCTGGCGTGCCCGTGGTTGGGCAGCGGGCGATAGGGATTTTGGTTTTCGCGATTATCGTCTGGGCGAGCGAATGTATGAGCTATCCCGTGAGTGCGTTTGTGATACTTGCTTTGATTTCCTTCGGCTGCGGACTTGCGCCAGCGGTAGATAATCCCGAAAAGCTCTACGGCACAAGCAATGCCTTAAAACTCGGGCTTTCTGGTTTTTCTTCGCCTGCTTGGGCTTTAGTGATGGCGGCTTTATTTTTAGCGGCGGCGATGATGATTACTCGTTTAGATAAGCGGATTGCGCTTTGGGTGATGAGTTTGGTCGGGACGAAATCGAAAAATATGGTGATTGGCGCGATTCTCATCGGTGCGATTTTGAGTTTTTTCGTGCCATCGACGACGGCGCGTGTTTCCTGTGTCGTGCCGATTGTTTTGGGAATGATTAGTGCTTTTGGGGTCAAGCAAGGTTCGAAATTTGCGGCGGTGATGATGATTGCGGTTGCACAGGCGGATAGCTTGTGGAATGTCGGAGTGAAGACGGCAGCGGCGCAAAATCAGGTGGCACTTGGTTTTATCGACAAAATGCTTGGCACGACGATTTCTTGGCTTGATTGGTTGATTGCCGCGGCTCCGTATGCGATTGTGATGTCGGTAGTTTTGTATTTCATCATCATCAAAATAATTCCGCCAGAAATTGATGAAGTGCCAGGCGGACGCGACACAATCGCCAAAATGCAGGCGGAGATGGGAAAAATTAGCCCGAATGAAATCAAGCTGCTCGCCGTTTCCTTTCTGCTTTTATTTTTCTGGGCGACGGAGAAAAAATTGCATCCTTTTGATACGAATTCGGTAACGCTTGCGGGTATCGCATATTTATTTTTACCGAAACTCGGTGTGATGAGCTGGAATGATGCGGTCGGACGGATAAATTGGGGGACGATTTTGCTCTTCGGTGTCGGAATTGGTCTCGGCACGACTCTGCTTAAAACCGATGCGGCGGCGTATCTCGGTAATCAAATTGTGGATATTTTCGGGATTAAGTCGATGTCGGCATTGATGATTATTGCGGTCTTCGGTCTATTTTTGATTTTTGTGCATTTAGGTTTTGCGTCTGCAACTGCTCTTGCTTAGGCGATGATTCCAATTGTGATAAGCGTGTTGCAAACTGTGGAAACTTCTGGAATAAATGTGCTGGGAATGACGATGATTTTGCAATTTGTGGTTTGTTTTGGCTTTATTTTGCCTGTCAATGCACCGCAAAATATGATTGCTTTTTCGACGGGATATTTCACGGTGCGGCAGTTTGTAATTACGGGGATACCGCTCACCATCGCCGCATATTTGCTGATACTTTTATTTTCCGCAACTTATTGGCATTGGTTGGGGTTGTGTTAATAAACAATGTTTTTACCGTTAAAGCCGCCGTTTGGCGGTTTTTTTTATAAATAAAAAGGATTAGGAAGAAATGATAGAAATCAAAAAATATCCCAGCGATTTTATAGTTGAGGAATTATTAGATTTTGAACTTGAAGAAGACGGTGAGCATCTTTTTTTATATATCGAAAAGAATAATTTGAATACTAAATATTTATGCCGAAAATTAGCTGATATTTGTCAAATTCCCGTGAGAGAAGTTGCTTATTCAGGCTTGAAAGATAGATTTGCAATTACACGGCAATGGATAAGTATCAATAAAAAATATATGGAAAATCTGCCAGATATTGGCAAAATTGTTGAAGAAGATGGCGGTTATTGGCAAATTTTGGATAAAAAATTGCACCGTAAAAAGCTCAAAATCGGTTCGCATAAAAGAAATAAATTTGAGCTCACCGTCCGTAATATTTCCCCTGAAATTAAAACCGTAGCGGAATATAAGTTGCAGCAGAAAATCTTCCCGAATTTCTTTGGAAATCAACGCTTTGGCTACAATAATTTAGATGAAATACGGCAGTTAGTTGCACTTGATAAATTACCGAAAAAACAAGATAGAACTTGGCTTTTTTCCGTGCTTCGTTCTTATTTAGCAAATATTCAAATTGCAATGCGGATAAAAAATAACATCTTGAATAAATTTATTAGCGGTGATATGGCAATTTTTTCTAACTCTAATGCCAGATTTACGGTAAAAAAAGAGGAAATAGATAGTTTGAATATCCGTGCTGAAAAGCTTGAAATAAAACCTAGCGTTTGTTTAATTGGTAAAAGCGAACACTTTTTGGAAGATACGGAAATTTTTCAGCTCACAAATCAAGTTCTAGGAAAATATCAACAAGAATTTGCATATTTAAGAAAATACGCGCAGCAAACTGACTTTCGCCCCGCAAATTTCAGTCCTGATAATCTCTCTTATGAATATTTAGATGCAGAAACTATGCGCTTAAATTTCACTTTACCGCGCGGCTCATTTGCTACCGTCTTGATTGATGAGATTTTTGGAGAAAACATCGCTCTTTGATGATTTTTTCTCTACTGTTTGATGAGAAATAACGGTGGAGAAAAGCACCGTTGTTTTATAGTCGTTTCAGTTCAAAATAAGACAAGGCAGCGAGCTTAAAGACTGTATCAGAATACGGCGAGGAAGCTCCCGCAGTATTATTTTGAAGTGAAACGACTATATTTTTGGAAACTCGATTTAAGAAGCATAAGCCCATTTCCTTTTTGTATTAACTCCCACTCTATTGGCTTGACAAAATTATTGAAATCTTCTTCACTAACATTTTGCTCTTTTCCATCTTCCCATTTTTTAGAGTTTTTCAAATCCACTTTGATATTTGTATATCGAAAAACATACACATTATTGCTTTTGAATACAGAGTAGTCTTTAATTATTCCATTTTCGTCGTAATTAGATACAGTTAGCTGATCATCTTTGCAGCAAGTTGTATCAATAATTTTTTCTTCATTAGAAAAATCCACATATGTTTTATCATCAGCTACATAGACAACCTTACCGTTTTGATACTTTATTAGAGTGCTGTCGTTAATAGTTAAAGCTGCTTCCAAGGGATTTGCATCAAATTTAGCACAATCCTTTTTGGCAAAAATTGCTGCTTGGTATTTAGTATCGTTATCGACAGAAAAATCTTTTATAGTCGTTTCAGTTCAAAATAAGACAAGGCAGCGAGCCGAAGACAGTATCTAGAATACGGCGAGGCGAAGCTAACGCAGTATTATTTTGAAATGAAACGACTATACTACGCAATTTCCTTCGGCGGTTTTTCCTAATATCACTCGATAAAAACCGTCTGCAACCTTCTTATCTATTTTTTTACCCCTTTTATCGAAAAAATAAGTAGTTTTGCCGTCTTTTTTGCTGATTTTGCTTCCTATGTATTTATTATTTTCAAGCTCCGTTGCTTTTAATTCTTGGAATGTTTTCCAAACTGGTGGTTTAGGCATTTCTTCGGCATTAGCGCAAATGGTGAATGTTAAGAAACATAGGCTGCATAAACTGCATATTCTCTTGAATGATTGATTCATTTTGAATTTTCCTTTTTGCTTAAAAAATCCGCAAAAAATTATTTTTACGGACACTGCAAGGAATTATTCGTGTTTTTTTTTTTTTTTGTCAAGACTTAATTTAAGTAGGAATTTCGTTTTACCGTGCGAGACGGCTTGCAATGACGGTGAAATTTAGTTGCTACTCGGCAACAACCCAATTTTTAAGCGTCCGTAATTCTTCATCGAAGCAAGCAC
>JAGBJT010000046.1 GCA_017934275.1 Cardiobacteriaceae bacterium
AACTCCAGATGTTGAACAATTAAATTCTTTGGCAATTTCGCACAAATATTTATCTGGATTTTTATCAACATACTCTTTTAGCTTTTCTGGGTTTATTTTCTCCACTCTTTTACCGCCACTCTTATGGATTAAACTTTCACCTCTTGCGGCAGTTTCTTTCCATCTAACAATAGTTCGGTAGTTTAAGTTCAATAATTTGCTAGTTTTAAGCACATTACCGTTATTTTGCGCCAAAATTTCTAGCACTTTTTCCTTAAATTTCACATCGTATGCCATAAATATATACTCCAAATTAGCTAAAAAATTATTATAACATAGTTCAATTACTTTGGTGTGAAAGCACTATATTCTGCTTCAATACGATAAAAAAAATCCCAGCCGAAGCTGGGAAGAAATTTCTAACAAGATTCGCGTAAATATATTTACTTAATCTTCATCAGATACCAGAGTATTCAAAGCTTTAAGCAGTGTTGTTTCCGTGAAAGGTTTAGTTAAAAAGCCTTGCGCTCCGAGCTCTAATGCTTCCAAACCAGTCGCTTGGTCTGATAAAGCCGAAACAATCAACACTTTTACATCTGGCGAAATAAGCAACAATTTACCTAATGCTTCCAAACCGTCCATTTCTGGCATCGTAATGTCCAATGTGATAATGTCTGGTTTATATCTTTTGCATAATTCAACTGCTTGCTGTCCATTTTTTGCTTCACAGACAATTGAAAAGCCACTATCTTTCGGAAGTCTCGATATTTTGTTGCGAATAATCATAGAGTCATCTACGACCATAATACGGTACATATAACCTCCTCTTATCTATTGAAACGAACAACAAAACGAGTAAATTTGCTCGGTAAAGAAGCAATCGCAATCTTACCGCCTGGCAAATCACGGATACGGTCTTTAACAATTCCCATACCTTCACCGCGTCCTGCATCTTCGCTTTCTTGTTTAGCCGTTGATAGACCGCTCATAAAGATTGAACGATACAACTCTTGCTTACTCATCGCTTCGACATCAACACCTTCGTATTGTCCAGAAGCTTTCAATTTATCCCGCAGCGCATCTAAATCAATACCTGCACCGTCATCTTCAAAACGCAATTCATATTGATCACCAGTTTGCGACAAAGCAACGGTAATTTGACCAATTTCTGGTTTATCTTGTTGCGTGCGAACATCTGGCTTTTCGATACCGTGCACCACAGAATTACGCAGCAATTGAATTGAAATTTCCTTCAAAACATTCAAAGTATCTTTATTCAATCCGTTATTTTCCCAACCAGTTGCAACCAATTGCACTTGTTTACCGTTTCTTTCTGCAACTTGGGTCGCGAAATTTTCCAACTGGGTAACAATCAACTGACCGATAGATGCACTATCCGTTGAGGTTTCTTTACGGTTGCTACTGAAATCTTGCAATCTAGATTGGATAAGTTGCAACTGACGATTTGCATTAACAATCGCATCGAGTGAAATTGCGACACCGAGGAAGTCATCACCAGCAAGCAAGGTTTTTTGCCGTAAAACTTTGAGTTTGTTTTCCGCTTCTTCCGCAATTTTGACGAAATTTTCAAAACCAAGAGCAGAAGACTCACCTTTGAATGAATGCACTTCACGGAAAATCGTATCAACTTTATCGCGAAGTTCTGGTTGAGTTGAAGCTTGCTTACGAAGAGTATCGTTAATTCTTGCCGCAATTTTTTGTGCATTAGAAATAAACGAACCGAGAAGATTTTGATCAATCATCAAAACTTTCATCAACATTTCGGTGTAAGCAGCGTTTTGGTTTCTTTCTTCTTCGAGTTGTTGTTGGAGAATTACCGCTTCCGTAATATCCCGCACCGAAGCAAGGATATGCGAAATTTGTTTATTTTCCATAACTCGCGTGAAGTGGAAAGACAAGAACCGCTCTTCAAACAATCCGCTTTCGTTTTCAATTGCGATAGACAATCTACGCAGTGGGTTCAAGTCATCTACGAGGTCTTGTTTTACATTCTTATTAAAGAGCTGTTTGATGAAACGACGAGTGTTAGTCAAGTCGGTAGCATTTACTAACGGTTCGATAACTTCGTCGAAGAGCTTGTCTGAAATTTGTTTTACAGGAAGAATACGACGCAAAGCTCGTGAAGTTTCGTGTCCTACTTTCAAATCAGAGCTTATCAAGAACAAACCTTCTTGCACGGAGTTCATAATTTCACGCATTTCTTGCCGCGCTTGGTTCAACTGTTTATCCGTTCTTGCAAGAGAGCGCACCGACACCAACACGATATATAAGAAGAGCAAGATAATCGCTGCAATAGAAATAAGTTCCACATTTTCAGTCAATTTATCGTTTTTATCGATCCGTTCTTGCAAGTAACCGTTAATGTCTGACAATGACAACACGAGGTGTTCATTAAATGTTCTCGCATAATCGGTTACGAACGCGGTCGTTTCAGTGGTGATGTTCTCTGCTGCAATTTCGTTGTTAAGCGAAGTTAAAAGACGAGAATAATCGTTCCAAGTTGTTTGCGCACCTTCAACATCGCGCAGAACCCGTTCATCATCTACTTTTTCAATCGAAAAAGTTTGTCCGTTAATTTCAGTCGTGCCACCTTCTGCCAAAAGTTTGAGTGATGCTGAAAGTGATGTTTGCACGCCTTGCAGGTTACGAGATTCTATTTCGATTTCTTCCATAGCATCTTCTTGTTCGATTGAACCTTCGTCCATATCAGACAAATCTCGTGCATACAAGTCCAAGTTATAAACGATGTTTTTCAAGTTTTGGATTGACGCGGCTTGTTCGTTTGCCAAGTCGCGCACCGCGATAACTTTACGGTTTTCTTGCGTGTTTTTATAGATAACACCTACCGTCGCGGCAATGATGATAACGATCAAAATCAGAGGAGCAATAATCCCGATATAACGGCTTCCGCTACTTCCTCTAGCTTGTGGGTTTTGTGTAGCCATAAAATTTTCCTTGAATAAAAAAATTCTTTATCAATACTTTTTATTTATATTTATTGACATTCTTCTTGGTGATTTTTTCGAAAGGTATCATCACCTGATGTCCGTTTTCAACGAATGTAAATTCTTGCAAGCCATCGTCTGCTTTTTTGCCTTCGGCTAAATTTTTCGCAATTAAAAACGCCGTTCCAGATTGTTTTGCTCCGTTTTGGAAAATTGAGCCCTGCATATTTCCAGCTTCAATTTCTACCAAAGCCGCTGCAAGTCCATCAACACCAACCACTGGCATTTTTAGATCGTGTTCTTTTAGGTAATCGATTGCACCGAGAGCCATATTGTCGTTATTACAAACTAAAAATTCGATTTGGTCGAGCAATCCGCCGTTATGCCAGCGTTCAACGATGTTTTTCGCGCGTTCTCTATCCCAATCGGCATTTTCTAGTGCAATTCTTTCAGCGGTTACATTCATTTCTGGATAACTTTTCAGAGTTTGAGTTACCCATTTAGTGCGGCTTTCCGCATTTGGATTTGTATTTGGACCTTTGATGATGGCGAACTGAATTTTTCCGTCTTTATTTTTGTCCCAATCAGGGTTATCTTTCCAGAGTTCTGCAATCATTTCTGCTTGCAAAATTCCAGCTTGATCAGGAATTGAACCAACGAAATACAAATTATCGAAATCTCTTTGTAAGGTTTTCGACGGTGCGCGGGTGTAAGCAACGACTGGAATATTTTTACCGCGTGCGTAACTCACAATTTCCTGATGGAATTTTTTACCGCCTTTGGCAAGAGAAATAACAATTGCTTTTGCCCCACCGTCGATCATTTTTTTGACTTGATTGAACTGCAAACTTCTATCGTCCGTTTCACTTTCAATCGCGGAATCGAAGATGATTTTCACCCCAGCTTCTTTTGCCATTTTTTGCACATTTGCAACGCAGTTATCTTGAAAAACATCGCCTTCTTTACAGCAATTTGCAAGTCCGATAGTTAAACCTGAACTAGCTTGTTGAGCGAAAGAAAGCTGACAAAATGCGGTCGCAACTGCCGCAGATATAGCGAGAAACTGACTAGTCTTTTTCATCACGATTTCCTTGAAAATTTAACGGGATTTAATTTTTAAGAGCTCGTATCTTACTTCAAATACTTCGATAAATTCTCTTTCGTGATATTTTCATATTTGATATTCACCGTATTTCCGATAAATTTCACTCCATCAAGTCCCGCGTTTGCTTTCTTACCGCGAGCTAAATTTTCCGCGATTGTCCAAGAAACCCGCACTTGCTCATCGAGATTTTGCAGAACCGTTCCCGCCATTTCACCGTTATCAATTGCTTTTAGAGCTTCTGGCAGCGCATTTATTCCCACAATCGGCAAAGGTTTTTCGCCTGCTTCTTTGAAAGCGTCCAAAGCACCGAGCGCGATATCGTCAGAATTGGCAATTAAAACTTCCACTTTTTCAGTCAAACCACCGTTAATCCAACGAGAAGCGATATTTTTCGCCCGACCGCGATTCCAATCCGCGACTTCCAGTGCTACTTCTTCGGTTTGCATTTGCGCACCTGGATATTTATTTATCGTATCGATGACCCATTTTGTGCGATTTTCAGCATTTGTATTACCGTTCGGACCTTTAATCAAGGCATATTGAATAACTCCGTCTTTATTTTTATCCCACTCTGGATGGTTTTTCCATAATTCAACAATCATTCGACCTTGATAAATTCCAGCTTCTTTGGAAATTGAATTCACCGCATAGAGATTTTTATATTTTTTTGACAATTTTGCTTGCGGCGGTCTGGTGTATGCAATAACGGGAACTTTTTTGCTATTAGCATATTTGACAATTTCTTCCTGCGGTTTGGCGGTATCTTTTCCTTGCACCAAAATAATGATGATTGCCTTCGCACCTTCATCAATCATTTTTTTGACTTGTTCAACTTGCAGGTTACGGTCATCTGTTTCGGTTTCGATTGCGCTTTCGTAAAGGAGTTTCACGCCTGCTTGATTTGCCCGTTCGGTAAATTTTTCCACCGCTGCGTCCATTGTTGAAATTGCACCTTTCGCGCAACAACCTGCAAGTCCGATAACAACTTCCTGTGCCGAAGCTTGCAGTGCAAATAAGGCGGTAGTTAAACTTGCACAAATTGCTATTTTTTTGATTTTCATCTTTGGTTTCCTTTAAATAGTTTGCAAAAAAATTCGGTTATCTAAATTTATTTATATTTTTTATCAAAAATATTTTATAAAAATTTTACACATATTTTCCATTTTTGACAAATTTCGATTTTCGCAAAAAAAAAAAAAAACGGTAATTTTTCCCATTTTTACCGCTAACAGATAAAAAAACGGCGAATGCATCGCAACACATTCGCCGTTCAATGGTTTTATAAAAATCTAAAAATTATTTTTTATATTTCGCCACATTCTCCTTGGTGATGATGGTGTAAGGAATATTGACTTGATTTCCGCCTAAAAATTGATATTCCCCCAAACCTTCTTCTTTTGATTTACCGCGAGCGAGGTTATCGGCGATTTTGTAAGTAACTTCCGCTTGTTTATCAACATCTTGCAGAACCGTTCCAACCAATGTTCCCTCATCTACCGCATCGATTGCTTCTTTAATTGCATTCATTCCCACAATCGGAATTGGACTAACGCCAGCTGCTTTGAAAGCATCAACCGCACCGAGAGCCATATCGTCAGAATTCGCGATGATGATTTCAACTTTATCGATAAGTTTTGTTTCAATCCAATTTGCGGTAATTTCTTTTGCCGTATCGCGATGCCAATCGGCTGGTTTAATTGCGACTTCTTCAACTTGCACTTTTGCTTCTGGCGAAGTGCGCAGAGTTTTTAACACCCAAGTTGTGCGCGCATCTGCTTTTGGCTGACCGTCTTTACCTTTCAAAATTGCAACTTGCAAAACGCCATCTTTATTTTTATCCCAACTTGGATTTGCTTTCCAAAGTCCTGCAATCATTCGACCTTGATAAATTCCCGCTTCGTTCGCAACCGAAGTAACCTGAAATACCGACTGACTTTTCAGCTGTTTTTTACCGAGCGGACGACGAGCGGCAATTAACGGAACTTTCTTTTGCACGGTGTAATCAACAATTTTCTTTTGCGCAGCTTCCGTGCCCTTACCTTGCACAGGAATCATAATTATTGCCTTCGCACCTTGATCAATCATCTTTTTAATTTGCTCGAATTGCAAATTCAAATCATCGTTACGACCTTCGAGAGCGGATTCGTGCAAAAGTTTTACACCGTTTTGATTGCCGAGTTCGATAATTTTGTCGATTGCCTGATCCATCGTCGATGAAACATCACCTTTGTTACAGCAGCTAGAAAATCCGATAACCACTTCTTGTGCTTGCGCTGAAATTGCAAAAGCCGCGGTTAATAAAGCACAAATAGCTGATTTTTGGAAAATTTTCATCAGATAACTCCTTGAATTTATGAAATTAACAAATATGCAAATTGCCTCCTCGTCGCATTATAGCAATTTTGCTTACGGTAAAAGTGTTGCAAAAAAAAAAAAAAAAACACTTTTACGCGTGATTTTTTGCTCTAATTGCAAGCAAAAAACGAGAAAATTTTCCGAAAAAATTTGCCAATCAAAATCCGCAATCACGGTTCATTTTTCACCGTAAAACAAAAAAAGCCCAACCGAAGTTGAGCTTTTTCAAGATTAGGCAAAGACAAAAATTGTCGGTTATTTCGCATCAGTATTTTTCTGTGCTTCCGCTTCAAAACGCAAAATTACGCTTCTCCAAATATCCATTGTGTCGTCAAGATTAGCTTTACTGATACCGCCTTTCAAATTAACCGCAAAACTCACCGCAACATCGCCATCAGCGTCCAAAGAAGCCATTCCGTAACGAACGCGATTATTCCAATCATTGACGAATTTCAAATCTACCGCTTCGTTTTTCACCCAATTACTGATTAGCATCATTGAATCGCAGACGGTTTTTTGCTCGTTGCAGTCGTAGAAGAAAATTGAATATTGCCGACCTTCTAATCTGCCTTCGATTTTCGGATCGCCTTGCACATCTTTGGCAAGTTCTGCAGTTCCGAAACCTTTTGCAACTTCCAAAATTGCTTCTAAATTGCTTCCGTCGATTAAATCATCAGCTTGTGCAAAAACTGGTAATGCGGCAGCCAAAATTGCTGCGGTTGCGAGTTTTTTCATAAGTTTGAACCTCGAAAATATTTGTTGATTTGTTGGATTTTCACTCGTTTTTATAAAAAACGAACGGTAAATTTGATATTAAAACCACTATAGTCGTTACGATTCGAAATAAGACAAGGCAGCGAGCCGAAGACAGTATGCCTAATACGGCGAGGCGAAGCTAACGCTGGATTATTTTGAAGCGGGACGACTATATTTAGCGATTTCGCGGTAATTCTATATAAAACAGCTATAACACACATTAAATAATTAAAAAACATAAAAAAAGAGCGGCTAAAAACTAACCGCTCAAAAACACTCAACTCAACTTTTTACTTAAATTGGTTTGCATTGCTTCTATCGACTTTACGGTGTGGAATGCGCACTTCGCGACCGATAAATTGCACATCATCTAAACCGTCTTTCGGATCTTTTCCGCGAGCGAGGTTATCGGCAATTTTGTAAGCCACTTGCGAATGCAATTTACGGTCAAGCAGAACCGTTCCAGCTACATTTCCGTCGATAACTTCTTGCACGATATTCGGCAGACCTTCGATTGAGAAAATCGGTGGATAGTCGCGGATACCTTTTTCTTTGAAAGCTTCCAAAATACCGATCGTCATACCGTCATTGTTGGAAATAATTACTTCGATATCCTTAATTAAGCCCGTATCAATCCATTTAATTACCGCTTCTTTCGCTGGTTGCGGCAACCAATCGGCATTTACGAGTGCAATTCTTTCCGCGTTGATTTTTAATTCTGGGTGTCCTTTCATTGTGCTTTCTACCCATTTAGTGCGTTTCTCCGCGTTGTCTTCGCCGTTCGGACCTTTCACGATTGCGTATTGAATGATGCCGTCTTTATTTTTATCCCACTGCGGATTCTTTTTGTATTGTTCCAAAATCATCTCGCCTTGGTATGTTCCAGCTTGCGCCGCATCCGAACCGACATAGTAGAAATTGTTGTATTGCTTCAAAAGCTGCGGAGTTGAAAGCCGCGTAAATGCAACAAGCGGCACGCCCGTTGGTTTAACCGCATTCAAAAGCTGTTTATGCGCATCGCGACCGCCTTTTGCCAAAGCAACCAGAACAACTTTCGCTTTTTTCTCGTTAATCATTTGCATCACGAGTTTGCGTTGCAAAGTTACATCGTCCTGTTCGGTTTCCCGTGCGCTGTCAAAATGCAGAGTTACACCGTTTTGCTTAGCTAAATCGGTGATGACGCGGGTGGTATCCGAGAAGAAAATATGCGTATCCGCACAACATCCGACCAATCCCATCGTGATTTCTTGCGCACTAGCAACATTTGCACTAACTGCGGCAATTGCAGCCGCCATCGCTGATAAGAGATACTTTTTCATAAGTTTTTGTCTCCGTATTTGCTTTTTATCTTGTTTTGTTTATCGATAAAAAGCCGCGTGAGTATCAGGACATTTTTCTATTTTTAATACCCGTTGGGATATTTCCTTCAAGCTTAAATTCAAGTCAAATTAAAGCTTTAATTCAAGCTTGTAGAAAAGTCCCTAGCTCACAAAATAAGACTTTACTTTCATTGCTGATTTCAAGTCATCCCGAAGCCAATATAACACAGTTTTCCATTGAAAACAAAAAAAAAAAAAAAACATTACACATTCTTGACATATCCATATTTTTATCAAAATTCAAGCCTTTTAATCAGCAAAATAAATAAGTTCGGCTTATCGTTAAAAAATAAAGCAACAATCAAGTCTTAAATCAAGTATCGAATAAGGTATTAAACAAACAAAATTGACGGTAAAAATTAAAGCCGATTAAAGTATTAGGTTAAAGTTAATAATTTATAAAAGAGTGAAAGAAAAAATTGTCAAGGATAAAAATGAGCATTAGAAGAATTCATAAACAAGACTTCATATTTATAGCTACGGAATTCGCAAAAAAAGCCAGCAAGAAAATCGCCAAAATCCCGCTTGTTTTGCAAAAGAGTTGGAATAGGCAAAAAATTTCAATTACCGCACAATCGCTTGTTTTTGTAACACTTTTAACTCTCGTGCCCTTGCTTGCCGTTGCAGTTGCTTTTTTACACGGCTTCGGAATTCAAGGCGTAATTGAACCGTGGTTACAGAAAATTTTTGCACCGATGGGAAAATCTGGTTTAGAGGTTGTCGGTTATTTATTACGCTTTGTCGAACAGACTAATGCCGCAAATTTAGGCATTTTGGGCATCATCTTCTTATTCTTTTCAGTGATTAACATAGCTGGCAAAATCGAAGATGCTTTGAATGCAATTTGGGCGGTAAAAAATACGGGCGGATTTCATAAAAGATTAAGCGGTTATTTTTCCGCGATTTTGCTTGCCCCGCTTTTGATTACCGCCTTGATGAGTTCGATGCTCGGAATGAAAAATGCCGCTTGGCTGCAAAGTTATTTGCGCTATCCATTGGTGCTCGAAATATTCAATTTTTTAACGGGAATTTTGCCGACGGTGATTGTTTTTCTAGCACTTTCCGCGGTTTATTTGCTCATTCCCAAAACCAAAGTTCGGTTATTTTCCGCCGCATCTGGGGCGATTTTCTTTATTTCTCTTTGGTATCCCGTATCTTGGATTTTCAGCCGTTTTATCGCCGCTAGTAATAACTATCCAGCAATATATTCAAGCTTTGCGGTGCTCATCATATTATTATTTTGGCTTTATTATTTATGGACAATTTTTCTACTTGGCGCGGTAATTTGCGTTTATATGCAAAAGCCGAATAAATTAAATATTACCGAATGGAAAGCCACGGAATACACCAAACTTGTTTTAACCGTCGCGGAATATTTGGCACTCAAATTCGAACGCGGTGAAAAACCCGCAAATTTAGCGGAAATTGAACGGGATTTGCCATATTCAAGCGATAAAATTGAAGTTATTTTAGAAGCCTTGCAAGAAGCAAATTTATGGCGGCAAACGCAAAATAATCCGCCAGAATTTTTACCAGTTTCTAATCCAAAACTCTATTCACAGTATCAAATTTACCGTGCGATGGTGCAAAATAATGATGAGGAAGAAAATAATTCCAAAATTGCCTTGGAATTAGAAGAAGGTTTAAAGAAAATTCTCGATAAAGCTTTGATTTAAATAAGAAAAAAGCGGTTATAGTCGTTCCATTTCAAAATAATAGCGTTCTCTTCGCCTCGCCGTATTCTAGATACAGTCTTTAAGCTCGCTGCCTTGTCTTATTTTGAACTGAAACAACTATAAAACAACCGCTTTTCTTATTTATCAAGATTTATATTTTAAGCATCGTTTTTCGCATCAACTGAAACAAGAGCATTCGGATTTTTATCCTGCCCAGATTTGAAACCTTTACGGATAACGGTAATGTTATTTTCCTTGGCGAAAACATTCGTAAAGTCTTCGATGAGTTCCAAAACATCGTCGGCGATGTAAATTGTCCGTGTCGCATCGAAAGTGATGGTCGAATTCGGCTGCACATTTTTCAAAGTCTTTTTAATAGCCGCCTTATTCAAAAATGACACTTCTTCGGATAATTGCAAAGTTACCTGATTGGCGGTGGCGAGTTCTTCACGGCTTAAGTAATAAGAACGCTTCATATTGTCGTGCAAAATAAAGCCAATGCTACACAAAAGTCCGATTGCAACACCCAACATCAAGTCAAAAATCACCACGCCGAGCAAGGTTGCCATAAACGGCACGAATTGATAAATACCCTTTTTCCAGAATTTTTTGAACAATTTCGGACGCGCAAGACGGTAACCTACAACAATCAAGACTGCCGCCAAAGATGCCAAAGGTATTTGATTTAAAAGCAACGGAATGCTTAAAACACATACAAAGAGTAGTATTCCGTGAATAATTGCCGAAAGCTTATGCGTTGCCCCTGAACTCACATTCACCGAAGAACGCAAAATCACCGCCGTAACAGGCAATCCCCCCAACAAAGATGAAACAAAATTACCCGCACCTTGCGCCCGCAATTCTTGGTTGGAATCGGAAATACGGCGGTGTTTATCAAGTCGGTCGGTTGCTTCTAATGACAACAAACTTTCAATCGAAGCCACAACCGCAATCGTAATCGCCGTCTGCCAAACATTCATCGTCAAAAATCCCTGCATATCAGGAAGGCGGATAAGTTCGGAAATATCATTCGTTACAGGTAATTGAACAAGCTGTTCTTTTGTAAGAGAAATGAATGAAGCATCAGTTTTTGAGAATAAATAGTTAAGAAATATTCCTAATAAAACCGCAACTAATGCCGAAGGAAGCCATTTGAGCTTTTTAACCACGGGAATATGTTCCCAGGAAATAATCAAAGCAAGCGAAATTGCGGCAATCAAAATCGCGCCAAAATGCAAAGATACCGAAAGCGTAAATTCAAAATCCTTGACCGAAAAATGAAAAACGCCACCGCCGAAAGCGTATGGCAATTCTTTCAAAATAATCAAAATTCCGATACCTGCAAGCATTCCCTCAATTACCGCGGTTGGAATGTAGTCCGCAATACTTCCCGCTCTGATATAACCTAAACAGAATTGCAAAACTCCCGCTAAAAGCCCCGCGCATAAAAATAATTCGAATGAACCTAATTCCTGAATTGATGCGGCAACAATTGCGGTTAAACCAGCGGCAGGACCAGCTACCGATAAATGCGATGTGCTCAAATATCCGACCACAATTCCACCGATTATTCCTGAAATAATTCCAGATAGCGGTGGAGCACCAGAAGCAAGCGAAATTCCCAAACAAAGCGGTAAGGCAACCAAGAAAACTACTAATCCAGAGGCAAAATTTTGTCGGAAAAGTAGCGGAAAATTTTTATTTAATTCTGTCATTGCAAGTTCCCAAGCCATTTGCGGCAAAGAAAAGGATAAAAAGAAATCTCATTATCGTGATTTTGCTAATTTCAAAAGAAATGCTGCTCGCGTAATCATCAACAAAAACGGAATAATTAAAAAGCGGACTGTTTTATTTGTAATACATATCACAGACACAAAACAAAAAAATTCCCGCACTAGGCGGGAAATATTTTTTTCAAAGAGAAAAATTACGGTAAATCATCGAGTTGTTTTCTCTTTTTCGGCAATAAATCTTCGTGTTTGAGATCCATTTCTTTCACTAAAGAAGTTGCCACGAAGATTGAGGAATACGTTCCAATCAGAATCCCCAAGAACATTGCAATTGAAAAGCCGAACAAAGTTGTGCCGCCCCAAATCAGCAATGCAATAACCGCAAGCATCGTGGTGAGTGAGGTGATTACCGTTCTGGTCATCGTTTGTTGAATGGAATGATTGATGATTTCCTGCACCGTTTTTTTGTTGCTCATCAGGCGCATATTTTCCCGAATGCGGTCGTAGAGCACCACCGTATCGTTCACCGAATAGCCCAAAATCGCAAGAAGCGCCGCCAAAACATTCAAATCAAATGTCCAGCCCATCAGCGAAAAGACTGCTGCCACCACGACAATGTCGTGAATATCTGCAAGCACCGCACCGAGCGCGAATTTCCACTCAAATCGCAATCCGAGATAAAGCACCATTCCAAGGCAAGACAGCACCAAAGCGGTAATACCTTTTTCAATCAACTCTTCACGGTATTGCCCACCGATTTTCGATTGCCCCATCAGCACGGCATCGGGATAAGCTTTTTTCAGCCCTGCCACCATTTCCGAGAGCAGCGCATCGGTATCTTTATCTTTTAATTCACCGAAAGTTATTTGCACATCGCGACTTGAACCGTATTGCACCACCGAGGCATTGGGGTGAAATTTATCAACGGTTTCACGGATTTTGGGAATATCCGCCGTTTGCGCAAATTGCAATTCAATTGTCGCACCGCCCGTAAATTCCAAACCGAGATTAAATCCCTTAAAAAGCATCAGGAAGAAGCTAATCACAATCAGTGCTGCGGAAAAATATAAGCCTCTGCGGCTGAACTTCATATAGTCGAAGTAAGGAATATGAATATGCATAGCCGCTCCTTAAAATTTCAACACAGGGTTATTTCGGCGCAGAACGCAGAACTCAATCAGCGCACGGTTAATCATCACCGCAGAGAACACGGAAGTCAAAATTCCAATCGAGAGCGTTACCGCAAATCCCCGAATCGGTCCAGTTCCGAAGCTAAATAACAGCATTGCCACGATTAAAGTGGTGATGTTTGCATCCATAATCGTGCCGAAGCTATCGTTAAAACCTTGCCCAACCGCTTCAATCGTCTTCATTCCTTTATTTAACGCTTCTCTAATCCGTTCATACGCCAGAACATGCGCATCCACCGCCATACCGAGTGTGAGCACAATCCCAGCGATACCAGGCAGAGTTAAAACCGCGCCAATCCAGCTCATCAAAGCAATAAGCAGCATCAAATTCGCCGCCAAAGAAAGAATCCCAAGCACACCGAGAGTGCGGTAATAAATCACCATAAACACAGCTATCAAAATCAAACCGTATTGCGAAGCTCTCACACCTTGATCGATATTTTTCTGCCCAGCTGACGGACCAATCGTGCGTTCTTCGATGATATAAACAGGCGCAACCAAAGAGCCTGCCCGTAAAGTCGCGGCTAATTTCTGCGCACGAGATAACGGACGCACACCCGTAATTTGGAAATGATTTGAAAACTGACCTTGAATAGTTGCGGAATTGGCAACAGTTTCGCGTTTTTCGACTACCGTTGTGCCGTCTTCTTTGGTTACGGGAACATATTCCACATACAAAGTTGCCATTTGCTTATGGAGATTTTCACGGGTAATTTCCCCCATTTGCGCACCGCCAGCACTATCCAATGCAACGCTCACCTGCTCGCCCTGATCACCGTATTGCGCACTGGCATCGATGATGTGCTCACCGCTCATAATTACACGGCGTTTGAGCAAAATCGGCCTGCCGTCTTCAAAATAAGCAAGCTTTGAACCGAACGGTGCTCGTTTTAATTTCGCCGCTTCCGCAACATTGCCCTGTTCATCAACCATATAAAACTCAAGCGTTGCGGTCGAGCCGAGAATTTCTTTTGCCTGATTGACATCTTGAATGCCAGGAAGTTGCACCAAAATGCGGTCATCGCCAACAACTTGAATTGACGGTTCTGCAACTCCCAAAGAATTTACCCGACTTGCCATCCGCATACGGTTTTGTTCCGCCGCACGGCGTTTGAAATTAGAAATTCCCTGTTCGGTGTATTGCAATTGCAGACCTGATAAACCGCCTTTGCTGATGTGCAATCTTTGAACATCTTGAGCAAGTGTGGCGTGCAGTTGATTTTCCGCCTTACCGCGAGCTGCATCATCGGCAAACCAAATAATCGCCCCGCCCTGCTCGGCAATATCCGACGCTTTAATTTCAATCTTTTCTTTTTCTAATGTCGCACGCGCACCTTCGATGAGTTCATTAGATTTGCGTTCAAACAATTCCTTGCTATCAACTTGCAACAGAAACGAAACCCCACCGCGCAAATCAAGACCTAAATTCATCGGTGCAAGACCCAAACTTTGCAGCCATTCTGGCGAATTGGAAAGTAAATTCACCGCCGCCTGCGCTTCGGGATAAACCTTATTTAATTCATCTCTGGCGGCAATCTGCTCATCGGTTTTGGCAAAGAGAATGTTGATATGCGTATCTTTTTGAGTGATACGAGTGAAGGGAATGTTTTTCTTTTTCAGTAGTTCAGAAATACTATCGACACGACTTGCCGCTTCTTGCTCCTGGGCAAAATTCATCTGCACCGCAGGACTTTTACCGAACCAATTCGGTAAAGCTAATAAAAATCCAAGAATTACGGCAAGTAGAACGACAACATATTTCCACAAGGGATAAGTATGTTTCATACCAGCCTCTGTATTGAAATTAAAAGAATTAAATTTGCGAGCGTCCGCAATCAATCTAAAACAATAATTTTGATTTTTTAGACAGGCGCATAAATAAAGCCGCCGCTGTAATAATCAAGCGGCGGCGATTGTTTTTAGGATTTTTTCTTTCTATTACCGCGTTTTTTCGAAGAATTTCCGTTTTGCGGTTTGGTTTCGGTATTTGAATTATTTTCCGCGCTCTCTTCTTCTTTTATCTCTTCCGATTTATTTTCAGTTTGAGCTTCTTCTGACGGAGCTTGCGAGTTTTCCGCTTCTTCTGCTTTTGCCTCTTCTTTATTTTCTACCGCCGCAGTTTTTTCTTCTTTTTGCTCTTCTTCGGCTTTCTTGTTTATTTCTTCTTCTTTGGCATTTAATTTATTGAATAAATTTCCGACCACTGCAGCAATTGCAGATTTTTTATCTTCGCTTGCTGATTTTTGCGCCTCTTGCGGTTGTTTTTCGCCGTTATCCGCGGTATTTTTTTCAGACTCTTCCTTATTTTTTTCTTTACCGTCTTCTTTATTTTTAACTTCTTCCGTGCTTTGATTTAGCTTTAATTCTTCCTTTAAAGAACCTTTTGGTAAAACTTGCATTACATATGCTTTTTGCGTGCGGATAACTACCGATTTAGCGATTTCCACATCAATTGCTAAATCACCGACCGCAAAAACCCGTCCCATAATTCCGCTCGACAAAATAATTTCATCACCTTTTTTGAGACCAGCCTGCATTTCCATCATTTCTTTACGGCGTTTATTTTGCGGACGAATGCTCAAAAAATACATCATTAAGAACATCGCAATCAGCATAAAAAGGAATAATCCGCCACCGCCTTGCGGTTGCTGTGCTGGCGTTGCTTGTTGTGCATAAGCACTGGCAATTAGAAACATATAAAACTCCTTGAAAAATAAAGTAAAAAATCAAGTAAAGGGCAATGAGTATAGGTTATTCAACAAAATTCAACTAAATCACCGCAAAAGTCGCGCAATGTAAAACAACTTAACTAATTGGGAATAAATTCCTCCAAAATTATATTTAGATGATTAAAACCGAATTCCGTTGTGCGATAAAAATCACGGTCATTTGCCAACAATCCTCTTGCGATTAAATCTTGTATCAAACCATCAATTTCTTCTGCCGTTAAATTTGTTCTCTCCGATAGAAATCGCCGCGGCACACCGTTTTTCAAGCGCAAAGCATTGAGCATAAATTCAAAAACTTGTGCATCTTTTTCGATTTTCTTTACCGCCGCGGCGTAGGGATTGAGATTTTTACCGCTGCAAGCGAGATATTTTTTTACCGCGGAAAACTTCTCCGTGCGAAAAATTCCACCTGCTTGCGAAATTTTCCCGTGTGCTCCTGCGCCAATTCCGATGTAATCACCAAACTGCCAATAATTTTGGTTATGACGGCATTTTTTATTCCTAGTCCAAGCCGATATTTCATATTGCTCGAAGCCTTGCGCGGTTAAAAATTCTCTGCCAGAGTCAAAAATATCCGCAATTTCTTCTTCATCGGGCAAATTCGCAGGAGGTGCGCGAAAAAATGCCGTTCCTTCTTCAATTGTGAGTTGATACCAGCTGATATGTTCAATACCGTAATCCGCGGCTGCTCGAAGGTCAGACAGCGCAGTTTCGATATTTTGATTAGGTAGAGCAAAAATTAAATCGGTATTTATGCGGCTAAATCCTGCTTTTTCGGCTGCCAGAATGGCGTTTTTTGCTTCCGCCGAAGAATGAATTCGCCCGAGAACTTTGAGATTTTTATCCGAAAAACTCTGCACTCCGATAGAAATACGGTTAATTCCCGCCTGACGGTAAGCGGCAAATTTCGCAACTTCCGCCGAATTCGGATTAGCTTCCAGCGTGATTTCACAGTTTTCGGCAATATCAATAATTTTTCCGACCGCCTGCAAAATTTCAGCAATTGCGCGCGTAGAAAACAACGATGGCGTGCCGCCACCGAAAAATATGCTCTTTATTTGCCGACCGTTAAGTTCAAAAATTTCTACATCACGGCGTAAATCATCGATTAGCGCAGCTAAATAAGCTTGTTCGTCGAAGGAAATTTTGGCGGAATTAAAGTCGCAATACGGACATTTTTGCGCGCAGAACGGAATATGAATGTAGAGAGAAAGCGGAATTTGCACGGGGTTTTGCATTTTTTTCTGACGGTCTTTTTCTATACTTGCGGGAATTTTTTATGCTATGGATATTTTCAAGTCAATCTAATAAATTTCCGCAATAATTCATTAAAAATCAACGATATAAATCATTATGAGTGAAACAAACAGTTCCAATCAAGAACTCCAACAACTCGCCCAAAGCGAATATCAATACGGATTTGAAACTGCAATCGAGCAAGAAACTTTTCCGCCTGGTTTGGACGAAGATGTAATCCGTCGCATTTCTGCTTTCAAAAATGAACCTGATTGGTTACTCGAATGGCGACTTGCCGCTTTTGCAATTTGGCAAAAAATGATTGAACCGAACTGGGCGCATCTCAAAATGCCAAAAATCGATTTTCAGGCGATTTCTTATTTTTCCGCCCCAAAATCGGCAAAAAATGCCCCAAAATCACTCGATGAAGTTGATCCCGAAATTCTCAAAACTTACGAAAAACTCGGCATTCCCTTGCAGGAGCGCGAAATGCTCGCAGGAGTTGCGGTTGATGCGGTCTTTGATTCGGTATCGGTTGCGACTTCTTTCAAAGAGAGATTGCAAAAAGACGGAATTATTTTTTGTTCTTTTTCCGATGCGGTGCGCGAACACAGCGATTTAGTCCGTAAATATCTCGGAAAAGTTGTCCGCCCTGATGACAATTTCTTTGCGGCACTTAATTCTGCGGTATTTAGCGACGGTTCGTTTTGCTACATTCCGCCTGGGGTCAAGTGTCCGATGGAACTTTCAACTTATTTTCGAATTAACGCCGCAAATACTGGGCAATTCGAACGGACTTTGATAATTGCCGACGAAAATTCAAGCGTTTCTTATCTGGAAGGCTGCACCGCACCGAAACGCGATGAAAATCAACTTCACGCTGCCGTTGTCGAAATTTATGCGCATAAAAACTCATCGGTCAAATATTCCACCGTGCAAAACTGGTATCCAGGCGATAAAGACGGACGCGGCGGCATTTTGAATTTGGTTACTAAACGCGGACTGTGTGCGGGAGAAAATTCCAAAATATCTTGGACGCAGGTTGAAACTGGCTCGGCGGTTACTTGGAAGTATCCAAGCTGCGTTTTACTTGGCGACAATTCGGTCGGGGAGTTTTATTCGGTTGCGCTTACTCGTGATTATCAGCAAGCCGACACTGGCACAAAAATGATTCATATCGGTAAAAACACCCGCTCTACCGTAATTTCCAAAGGCATTTCCCTCGGTTTTTCCTCTAATGCTTACCGTGGAATGGTGAAAATTTTGGATAAAGCCGCGGGAGCGCGAAATTTTTCCCAATGTGATTCGCTGCTTATCGGTTCAGATTGTGCCGCTCACACTTTCCCCTACATCTTCACCCAAAATCCAACGGCGCAAGTCGAACACGAGGCTACAACCGCCAAAATCGGTGAAGACCAGATTTTTTACTGCCAACAACGCGGACTTTCGGAAGAAGATGCCGTCGGTTTAATCGTCAATGGTTTTTGTAAAGAAGTGTTTAGCAAACTACCGATGGAATTTGCCGTAGAAGCGCAACGCTTGATTGATTTGAAATTAGAAGGTTCGGTCGGTTAAAGAGCAAAAGGAATAAAAAAATGCAAGAAAAATTATTAGAAATCAAAAATTTATTCGTAGAAACCGCCTCCGACGGTAAAAAAATCTTAAACGGCATTTCATTTGACATCGAAGCAGGCAAAACTTACGCGATTATGGGACCCAACGGTTCGGGCAAAACTACGCTGGTGAATGTGCTCTCTGGCAATGATGCTTACCGCGTAACTGGCGGCGAAATTATTTACCGTGGAAAAAATCTCTTGGATTTAGAACCTGAAATCCGCGCCAGAGAAGGAATTTTCGCCGCATTTCAATATCCCGTCGAAATTCCAGGTGTGTCGAATTTATATTTCCTCAAAACCGCACTAAACGCCAAAAGAGCACATCAGAACTTACCGCCACTTGATGCGATGGATTTTTACGAATTTGTCAAGGAAAAATTACAAACCGTCAAAATGGGCGAAAACTTCCTTAACCGTTCGGTCAATGTCGGGTTTTCTGGCGGTGAAAAAAAACGCAATGAAGTTTTGCAAATGGCGGTTTTAGAGCCGTCTTTGTGCATTTTGGATGAAACCGATTCTGGGCTGGATATCGACGCAATGCGCGTAGTTGCCGACGGTGTGAATGCGCTTCGCAAAAATGACCGTGCATTTCTGGTAATTACGCACTATCAACGACTTTTGGATTACATCATTCCAGATGTTGTGCATATTCTGATTAACGGTGAAATTGCTGATACTGGCGATGCTGGGCTCGCTCAGCAGCTGGAAAAAGACGGTTACCGTGCATATCGCGGCGAAGAAACGGGCATCGCTCGCAAGGACTAATTTATGAGCGAATTATTCGACTTTGCCGCAATCAAAAATCGTGAAGATTGGCGTTGGACGGAAGATAAATTTTTCGCCGAACTCTATGATTTACCGAAGCGTCGCATTGTGAGTGCGAGTTTTCAAATCGACGGCGATGAAAATTTGGAATTTTTAGAAGATTTCACCGATTTGAGTGCAAAAGAGCAATCAGCTTTTCAGTATTTAGAAAAAATTGCCGCAGAAAATCCAATTGCCAACTGGAATTTGCAGGAAAACTTAAACGACACTCTTCGTTTTCGCATCACCGAAAGTCAAGCAGAGCCGATAACCATTTACTGCGACCGTCAAGCTGAGCGGTTTTTGGAATTTTCTCGGATTGAAATTACGGTCGCACCCAATGTCAAAACCGCGATAAATCTTGATTTCTCCGCTGAAAATTCCGCCTGCCAAATTCCTCTCATCGAATTGTTTTTAGAAGAAAATTCCGATGCAGAAATTCTGTTAATCACCAAAAATTCCTCACAGGAAAATGCGAAAAAAGCCGCACAAATCCTCAATTTTTTTATTTATCAAGAAAAAAAATCTAATCTTCGCTGCAATTTATTCGGTGCTGGAGATTTTTTCCGTGCAGATATTTCCGCGTATTTACAGGGAGAAGAGGCGAATTTTTTAATTGCAACAGTGCAAAAAAATCAACCAAATACCGCCTGCAATACGCATATAAGAGTAGAACATAATGCTGAACATTGCCAAAGTAAGCAAATTCTGCGCGGTGTAATCGAAGCAAATTCGCAAGCAATTTTTGCGGGAACGATTTATGTCGCAAAAGGCGCACAGAAAACCGATGCCGAACAAAATTCCCGTTATCTATTGCTCGACGATAGCGCAAAAACTCTCGCCATTCCGCAACTGGAAATTTATGCCGATGATGTCAAATGCGCACACGGCGCAACTTCTGGACAAATCGACGAACAGGCGATGTTTTATTTGCAATCTCGGGGAATAAACCAAGACGATGCACGGCAAATGCTCATCAATGCATTTTTGCAAGAAGCCAGCGTTTTGGAGAATCCATCTTTGCAGGAAATTTGGCAGGAATTGTTATAAATCAGCGGTTGTTTTTTAACCGCATTTTTTCAGTGTTCTGATTTTTATTCGAGTTATCCGCCGTTTTATTTCGGCGGATTTTTTGTGCGTGCCGCACGGGCGATCCGATTTTCTTCGATTTATTTTCAGTTGCTTGCGCCGTTTCCCGTTAATTCCGCCCTATTCCGTCATTTTGAGCCGAAGGAGAAAAATCTCGCCGCAACCGTCATTGCGAGGCTTTCAACGGCAAGGTGTAGCAATCTCTTGACCGTCGCCGTCATTTTGAGCCGTAGGCGAAAAATCTCACCGAACTGGTGGAGGACATGTAGGATTTATAGTACGTCGCCGTCATTTTGAGCCGTAGGCGAAAAATCTCACAGCAACCGTCGTTTTGAGCCGCAAGCGAAAAATCTCTGCCGTAAATCCTCTTGACAAATTCTTATTCACTTTTATAATCACTCTGCTTTATTCGCAAAGCGTAATTTTTAATTCATAACAAGGAA
>JAGBJT010000047.1 GCA_017934275.1 Cardiobacteriaceae bacterium
TGAAACTCGCGATGCGGTATTTTTATTCGAATTCAAATTGCACGGCACAGCAGAAGATGCTTTACGGCAAATCGATGAAAAAGGTTATGCCATTCAATACGAACAGGGAACGAAAAAGCTTTACAAAATCGGTGCTTGCTTCGATGAAGAGTTACGGACTTTGAAGAATTGGATTGTGAAGGAAAACTAAAACGAAGGCAACAAATTGACAACTCGCGGTCATTTCGAGAGAATGCCGCGCTTTTTTTCAAAAGCGATATTTTTTTCAATACCAACATTTAAGAGAAAAAACTATGTTCAAAACTTATATTGCAAATCCAGAAAGCGTTAAACGCGACTGGTATCTCATCGATGCAGAAGGTAAAAATCTCGGTAGATTGGCTTCTGAAATTGCTCACCGCCTTCGCGGCAAACACAAACCAGAATTCTCAACCAATCTCGATACTGGTGATTACATCGTAGTTATCAATTGCGACAAAATTGCTATCAGCGGCAATAAAACGCTTGACAAAATGTATCACCGTCATACTGGCTACATCGGCAATATGAAACACGCAAATTTCGCACAAATGCAAGAACGCCGTCCTGGCAAAGTTCTGGAATTAGCCGTTAAAGGTATGTTGCCACGCGGTCCTCTCGGTCGCGCCCAGCTGAAAAAATTAAGACTTTTCGCTGGCAGTGAGCACACTCACCAAGCGCAACAACCAATCGTTTTAGAAATTTAAGGAGGAAAGAATGGCTAATCAAGAACAATTCTACGCAACAGGTCGCCGTAAAACTTCAACTGCCCGCGTATTTATGCGTAAAGGCAGCGGCAATATCATCGTTAATCAAAAACCATTAGACGAATATTTCGGTCGCGAAACAGCCAGAATGATTGTTCGCCAACCGTTAGAAATTGTCGGTGTGAAAGAAAATTTTGATTTCTACATCACCGTAAAAGGCGGCGGTTCGAGCGGTCAAGCTGGCGCAATCCGCCACGGTATCGCCAGAGTTCTCCGTAGTTACGACGAAAACAACCGCACCCCGCTGCGTCAAGCTGGTTTGCTTACTCGCGATGCCAGAGAAGTGGAACGCAAAAAAGTCGGTTTGCACAAAGCTCGCAAAGCTACTCAATACTCAAAACGCTAAAAACCTTTCGTTTTATGCAAAAAAAATCCCAGAAGAGATTCTGGGATTTTTTTATTTATTTATTTTTTACCGTCTGTTTTCTGCATACTAAATAAACCATTTGAATGCTTAACTTTCGTATAACCTCCAAAACTATTGCTTGAACCGCACTTTTGATGTGCTCTGGCAGAAGAATAACTTCTACCACCAGATGAACTAGAACGACTACCGCCTTTTGATGAAGAATATGACCGTGCCATAAATAAACTCCTTAAATAAGTTACTAGAAAAATTCCGCACTTTGTCAAGTGCGGAATTCAGAGTACTCTGAATTCTCGCGAGCTCTAAAAAAAATCAAATTCACCTAAATAAGCTCGGAGCTGTTCGGTTGCCGCGACAGGCAAGCCGACGCGGTCGGGAGCAAATCCTTATTTGCATCTACAAGTGCCGTTATTTGTATTTATTTGCAAGACAAATCCGCCGTTTATTTCGGCGGATTTTTTTTATTTTTTTTTACCGTAATCCCCACCCTATTCCGTCATTTTGAGTGCAGGCGAAAAATCTCTGCCGTAATTTTCTCTTGACAATTTTTTCTTCCTAATTATTATTCCTGTTGCTCTATTTATGGAGCGCATTTTTTAATTTATTACAGGGATTTTATATGAAAAATTTATTGACAAACTCCCGAAAAGATGGTACGATGAACCATCGGATGGCGGGGGTAGTATCGGCTCAACGGCTCAACGGCTCAACGGCTCAACGGTAAAAATAAAAATAAAACAGATAAGAAATTTTCTAGCAACAGTAGCAAAAATTCTTATTTCAACACAAAACTTTTCAAATCAA
>JAGBJT010000048.1 GCA_017934275.1 Cardiobacteriaceae bacterium
GCAAATCGCTTCCCGCCGCCGTGGGAAGGCTGTCCAGTTATAGTTCCGCAACTTGAAATTGTCGTGCTCATAATTAAAAGTATTGAGGATTTAATAAATTGATGTTTGAAATAAGATTTTTTTCTACTGTTAGTTGAAAAATTTCTATATTTCCCGATTTTGATTTTGCCATCTTGCCGTTGAGCCGTTGAGCTGTTGAGCAGATACTACTCCCGCTATCCGATGGCTCATCTTACCATCTTTTCGGGAGTTTGTCAATAAATTTCTCATATAAATTTCCTGTAGTAAATTAAAAAATACGCTCTATAAATAAAGCATCAGCGATAATAATTAAGAAGAAAAATTTGTCAAGAGGATTTACGGTAGAGATTTTTCGCCTACGGCTCAAAATGACGGTTGCGGTGAGATTTTTCGCCTTACGGCTCAAAATGACGGAGATAGGGCAGAAATTGACGGTGGAAAATAAAAAATCCGCCGTATCAAAAAACAGCGGATTTGTTTTGCAAATAAATACAAATAACGGCACTTGTAGATGCAAAGTAGGATTCGCTCCCGACCGCGTCGGGTTGCCCGTCGCGGCACGCGACCGACGCGGGCGACGGATTTGTTTGTCAATTCTTATTTAATTTTTCTTTCTATTCAATGGTTTAGTTTTCAGTTTTATCGCGATATGTAACTAGTTGCAGATTGTCGTTTGTATTACTTTTTGCTTTGCGGCGTTCGTTTTTTAGGTCTTCGAGATATTTTTCATCGATATCGCCAGTGATGTATTCGCCTGTAAAAATCGAGCATTCGAATTTTTTGGTTAAGGCGTGGCGATTTATGGTGCAGCAGTCGATTAAATCTTCCAATTTTTGGTAAATCAGGCGATCTGCACCGATAAGTTGGCAGATTTCTTCGACGCTTTTGGAATGCGCGACCAATTCATCGGAGCTTGGCATATCTATTCCATAAACATTAGGAAAACGCACGGGCGGTGCGGCGGAGGCAAAAAATACCTTCCGTGCTCCCGCATCTCTTGCCATTTGTACGATTTGTCCGCTTGTCGTACCGCGTACGATGGAATCATCAACTAGTAAGACATTTTTATTACGGAATTCCAGTTCGAGCGCGCTTAATTTTTGTCGCACGGATTTTTCCCGTTTCTTTTGACCAGGCATTATGAAAGTGCGACCGATGTAACGATTTTTCATAAAACCTTCGCGGAATTTCACTCCGAGACGGTTCGCGAGTTCAATTGCCGAAGAGCGGCTGGTATCAGGAATTGGAATTACGACATCGATTTCGTGATTGTCTCCCCATTCTTCGAGGATGCGATTGGCGAGTTTTTCGCCCATTCGTAGGCGGGATTTATAAACATTGATGCCGTCGATGGTTGAGTCTGGTCGTGCGAAATAAACATATTCAAAAATGCAGGAAACTCTCTCGGCGTTTTCTGCGCATTTTTGGGAATAAACCTCGCCAGCTTCGGTGATGATTAGGCATTCGCCTGGTTCTAAATCCCGTTCAATTGCAAAACCTTGTGCTTGCAGAGCAACGGATTCGCTTGCGACCATAAATTCCGCACCGTTTTCCGTTTCGCGCTTGCCGTAAATAAGCGGACGGATGGCGTAAATATCACGAAATGCAATCAATCCAAAACCGCTAATCAAAGCAACTACCGCATAAGCACCGCGCAGGCGTTTGTGCGTGCGTTCGACGGCACAGAAAATTTGTTCGGGAGTTGGTTTGAATTGAGGATTTTTGGCGAGTTCGTTGGCGAGAACATTAAGAAGAATTTCGCTGTCGCTGTGAGTGTTGATGTGGCGCAGATCGCTTTGGTAGGTTTCGGGAATAAGTTCGGCGGCGTTAGTAAGGTTACCGTTATGCGCCATCACAATGCCGTAAGGGGAATTGACATACATCGGTTGGGCTTCGGCGGAAGAAGAGCTTCCAGCAGTCGGATAGCGAATATGCCCGATACCGATATTGCCGACGAGGTTTTGCATATCCTTTTCGCGGAATACTTCGCTCACCAAGCCGTTCGATTTACGCATAAAAAACCGTCCCTGTTTGCTGGTTGTAATGCCTGCTGCGTCCTGTCCGCGATGCTGCAACATTATTAAAGCGTCATACAAATCTTGGGCGACGGGATTTTTACCGACAATTCCGACAACTCCGCACATTGCTTATTCCTTTTATGTTTTAGAAAATAGGCGCGAAATTATAAAAATCCGCTTTTTGCCAGAAATTGCAACAAGAAATGCCGCTGTTTTAATATTGCAGCGGAAAATAATTTTTATTAAAACTAACCGTTTTTTTTTTTTTTTTTGCGAAAATATTTACTATCAGGAGAACCAAAATGCAAAAAAGATTAGCTATTGTTTTATCCGCAATTTGTGCGGGTTTGATTTATGACGCTGCTTTTGCCGACAACCGTGTGCAATTGGCGGAAAAAAGACTAAATGCCGATCCTTATAAATCGTCCGAAGTTTTACGGGAACTAGAACGGCAGCAAAATAGTTTTAGTGAAGATGAAAAACGGCAATTTAATTGGTTGAGACGCCGTTTCGGTTTTTTCCTAGAAGATGTAAATACTGATAACGAACTAGATAAACCAGAAATTTGCCTGCGTTTTAACAATGCGGTTTTGTCTGAACCTTTGCAAAATTGGGCAAGCAAGGTGCAAATTGAACCGCAAGGGCAAAATAAATTGCAATACCGTGGGGAAGAACTCTGTTTTCTCGGGGAATATCAAAAGACTTATCAAATCCGCATAAATTCGGATTTAACTAATCAATACGGTGTCAAGCTAAATAATCAGGAAAATCGTGAAGTTGCTACGGGAAATCGTGAGCCGATGCTGCGTTTTGCCTCGAACGGAAATTTGCTCGCATTAAACGGCAGTCGCAATATTGGAGTTGAAACTAGCAATATCGACAAGGTTGCGGTTGAACTTTGGTATTTACCGCGCGAAGTGCTAAATAACGAAAACTTGCAGCAAGTTTTGCTCTCTGGTCGGGATAGATACGACAACTTGGATTTCGAAAAAATCGGGCAAAAGCTTTATTCAGGCTCGTTTAATACCGCTCAACAGGAATCAAATACTGTTAAACAGCACAACATCGCGCTTTCTGATTTGAGTAAAAACGGCAATCTGCACGCTGGTTTTTATGCGATAAAAATTTCCAACGCCGACGGTTATCAATCGGATACACAAGTTTTTTCTCTCTCTAATACCGCGCTTTCCGCCTACCGTAGCAAGGAAGGACTTTGGGTCGAAGCAAGAAATATCAGCAATTTGCAAGCGGTTTCTAATCTTCCAATCAAACTCTATGCCCGTTCTGGTGCGCTAATCGGCACGGCGAATACGGATAAAAACGGTATTGCGAAATTTTCGGCGGCGCAAATTGCAGGTAAGGACGGAAATTTCGCTTCTTATTTAGTCGCTGATGGCGGCAGCGAAGTTTTGAGCTATTTGTCAGTTGAAGACGGTGAATTTGATTTAGCCGAAAAAGGCTTGGCGGTAGAAGGTAAAGCCGCAAATGAAGGCGCGCTGCCGCATTGGTTTTGGTCAGAACGCTCAACTTACCGTCCAGGTGAGACGATAAATTTGCTGGCATTAGTCAAGAATAAGGATTTATCGGCTATAAATGCGCCGCTTTGGCTGCAATTAGAGCGACCGTCGGGAAATATCGTTGAACAAATGGCGATAAAACCCGTGGCGACTGGCGCGTATTCATATTCCTATGAACTTCCTGAAACCGCAATTCTCGGTAATTGGCAAATTCGCCTGATGCTCGGTGAAAAAGGGGAAACGATAGGAGTTTTACCGATTAGCGTTGATACCGTGATGCCGCTTACTTTTGAGGCAAAAGGTGAAGCGGTCGGTAAGTTAGAAGCACAAAAAGCTGGTGAATACAAGTTAAAAACTTCTTGGCTTTACGGCGGAGCGGCGAGCAATATTCATATCGACGGAAATTATTCCTTTGAACTGCGTCCTGCCGATGCTTTCAAAAATTATGCAGGTTGGACGATTGGTCGCTATGACGAAAAATTAGAGGCTGAAAGCGTTGCAATTGACGGTATTGCAACGGATAAAAACGGACAAGCGGATTTACAAGTGCAAGCCTCACCGTTTAGTAGCAATCCACTGCAATTAAATATTCGAGCGCAAATGCGTCCAGAAGCGGGACGAGAACTTTTATTCATTCAAAAAGAGCCAATTGTTCGCAGCGAGCCTTATGTCGCACTCAAAGCAAATGGCGATACGGTGCAAGTTGCATTGCTTGACGATAACGGTAAAGAGCAGGGCGGTAATCTCAAATGGCAGCTCTTTGATGTGAAATATCACGGCTATTGGTATCGCGATTATTCAGGTTGGCATTACAAAAACGACATTACGAAAATTCCGTCTGGTAGCGGTAATGTCAGCGTTTCAGGTAAAGCAGCGACGGTAAAAATTAACCGCAAAAATCCTTATGACACGCAAATTCTGGAAGTTACAGGACAAACTCCCGCGGTTGCAGGTTCAGTTGTAATCGGCAATCAACCGAACGGAGATATCGCAAATCCTGACGCTATCCGCTTTTCCGAAGATATAAATCAAAAAGAATTCAAAGCTGGTGATACGGTTAAAGTCCGTCTGCTTGCGCCATTTGACGGTAAAGCTACGGTAAGCCTCGCCCAAGAAGGCATTTTGGAAACGCACAATCTGGAATTCCGCCAAGGCGCGGCGGATTTTTCTTTCAAATACAAAGACGGTTGGGAGCGAGGAATTTGGTTGCTTGCCAATGCTTACAACTCCGATCAAACTGGTGCACATAACCGTCGCGCGGTAGGAATGCTTTATGTCGCGGGCAATGCAGACAATAAATCACTGCCCGTTACGGCAAAACTTCCAAAAGAAATCAAGCCAGGAGAGGAACTCGATTTGGAATTTGCGCTTGGTGGCGCGGATAAAAACGCATTTATCAATGTCGCAATCGTTGATGAAGGTTTGTATCGCATCGGACGCAAGGCTTTTTCTAGTCCGCTCAAAGGCTTTTACGGTAAATATTTGCCTGGTTTTGAATTTTTCGACTCTTGGGGAAGAGTTATCCGTGAAATCGGTGCAGATAAAGCGAATTTACGGCAAGGCGCAGGTGGCGACGAAGAATTCGATATCGGAATGGAAGATTTAATCGCAATTGATATGAGCGAATTTGTCCGTTTTTGGTCGAAACCTATTCCAGTTGAAGCTGGTAAAGCAAGAGTTAAATACCGCGTGCCAGAACATTTCAACGGTAAATTGCGCTTGATGGCAGCGGCGTTTTCGGCGGATAAAGTCGGTGCTTTGGAGGAGGAAATCATCGTTAAAGCCCCAGTTGTTGCTGAACTGCGCACACCTCTTTATTTAAGCCCCGAAGATTCCAGCAATTGGTTATTACGGCTTGCTAATTCCAGCGATAAAACTCAAAGCGTGAAAGTAGAAATTGCTGCAAATGGCGCAGGAAAAATTGATTTGCCGCAAAAGAGTTTTACGGAAAACTTAAATGCTGGCGAAGAGAAAAATATAAAAATTCCATTTACCGCGAACGCAGCAGGCGAAGTTGAAATTACCGCGAAAGTGGAAGCCGCGGGTGAGACGAGAAATATCAAACGCAAAATCACCGTTCGAAACCAAACTCTGCCAGAGCGCGAAATCCGTTACGAAAAAATTGCGGCAAATCAGGAAGCGAATATTTCCGTTGCTGCTAATGCCGTGCTTTCGGTAGTCGCTGCGCTTCCTTATTCACAGGAAGTATTGGCAGAAAATCTCGATGAATATCAATATTCCTGCGCCGAGCAGCTCGCGTCTCGTATTTACGGTAATAACTTCTTGCTTTCTGGCGATAGCAGTAAAGCCGATAAAGCGGTAAATCTCTACAACGCACTATTGAACCGTCAAACTTATGACAACGGTTTTGCCGCTTGGGGAAGTGATGACAGTTCGAATTTATGGCTGTCGGCTTATGTCGGAGAAGTGCTTTTATCGGAAAAATACCGCGAACTCATCAATCAAGACGGTAGTCCGCAACAACGCCTTGCCAAATATTTACGCGAACAAGTAAGCAGTAGCTCAATGCCAGAAGATAAACAACTTGCAGGCATTGCTTATGCACATTTGGTGATTGCAAAAAGCGGTGAAGATGCGCGTGGTGCTTTGATGCGACTAACCGATGCGCTGCCAGACCGCTTGCCGCTTAACGCTGATTCTGTGAATTTCGCGCTGGCATATGCAATTTACGGCGACCGCGACCGCTCATTCGAAATTTTGAAACGCATTGATGCGACCAAGAGCGGGGCGGATAACGGTAGAAGTTATGCTTCAAATACCGCGCGGGACGGCGAACTTTTAACTCGGCTTTATGAATGGCAAAAAGCAGTTCCTGATAAAGCAAATTCGGTAAATGCTTGGATAAATGGTGTGAGCAAACGCTTGTCAAGTAAGCCGAAAAAATATCTCTCTACCAATGAAAATGCTTGGCTTCTGCGAGCTTCGGAATACACAGCAAAACCGCAAAATCTGCAATTTAATGGCGAAAACAAAGCTAAATATTTGGCAAAACAAGCCGAAACGGTGAAGGTGAAAAATACCCGTAGCGAAGAGCAAACCATTCTGGTATCAGAACTCAAATATCCCGCAGCGACGGATAAATATTCCAACGGTTGGACAATTTCTAGAAGTTTCTATCGCTTGAAAGACGGCACGGAAATTCAAAGTCCAAGCTTTAATTTGTATGACGATATCGTGGTCAGAATTACGGCAACGCCTTCCTATGAATTCGCTGATGCAATGCTGATTTATCCGCTGCCAGCAGGCGTTTCGGCAAATAATTTGGGCGAGTTATCCGAAAGCTTCAAAGAAAGAAATGCTTGGGCGAAAAATTTAACCAATACCGTTTTTGCCCAAACTCGCGACGACCGACATATCGCCGTATTTGACCGTAAAAACGAAGACGGAAAAATTGAATACGCATTTGTGATTAAGGCGGTAAATAGCGGTTCGTGGAATGCGCCAGGTTATCGGATTGAGGATATGTATCAGCCCGAAAATATGGCAAGAGAGCCTGCTTATAAAACCACAATTAAATAACTTCGCTCTTACATTTCAAAACAAAAAAGCACGGTTAAATTCCGTGCTTTTTTATAGTCAAATCAAGAGCAAAATAGCTTATTTCAGTTGTATTAGCTCCGCTTTTTTAGTTATTCACCGAAGCGACTATCAAGTAACGGTTTGAAACCATCTTGTATTAACAAATCCAGCTTTTTCATAATGGAATCGTAATACGCCAAAGGAATTTCCTTTAATTGCCAAGGACCTTCATTTTGAGAATAGAAAAACCGTAAAGTTTCGCCGACTATTTCGAATTTGACATGCAAGCCATATTGAAATAACTCACCAAAATCACAGTTGTACATATGATGCTTGATTGTCTCATCAAAATAATTATCTTCCTCTTCAAAGTCAATTTGTTCGAATGGAATATTTGAGCCATCATATTCGTAATTTAAACTGTTTTTGTAGTCAGAAACTACACAAAAAGGCGTTGAATTTAATGTGATATTTGTGCCATTTCCTGGATAAGGGATATCATCAATCCAGAAATTAAACAAACCATAAAACCAATAATTATCATCAGTTTTTTCTACTACATCTAATTGCAAAAAGAAGTCTGTTTGGTTTCCAATAATCATTTCAATATCTTCCCTTTCATTCCTTGTTTGCGTAAATCTGATTTGACATCATTTTCTAATTTCAAAGGAACTGTTTTATCACCAGTGCTTCCTGCCCAATGCCAAGTATTATTATCCTGCGGTTTGAATTGATGAATATGACCATCAGCATCTTGTGTATATCTAGTTTTTTCTCTGATTTGAACAGAATTTTCAAATAATTCAAGCGAATTTTTCGGCTCTGTTCCTGCTTTTCTGCTGTAACCTTGTTGCCCTGGTGTATGTTTTTGATTTGACTGGTAGTATAAATTTTCTCCACTCTTTGTTGTTACGGGGACTTTTTCAGGA
>JAGBJT010000049.1 GCA_017934275.1 Cardiobacteriaceae bacterium
AGCAGTGATAGTGAAAATTCTATTGAATTAGAAATTATCAAAGATAGAAGAAAATAAGGAGGAAGATATGAAAAAATTTAGCGCAATAGTTAAAGTATTTTTAATCAGCATATTACTTTCGGTTAATTCATTTGCCGATGACTTCCTAAAATCAGAAAGTTATACACCAGGTGGTGAATATCGCCTTTTCGGAAGTGGAAGAGGTAGCGTTTCTGATATAAGAGGTGGATTTAACGAAAGCTGGCAGTTTGGAATTACAGCTGGAAATATCGCGGTAAATAATTTAACCTACACGGGAACAGTTGATTATCAGCAGGATTTTTCTGGGCACGGGTCGCTGCGCGCGACGGCGAATCCTAGTTGGTTTGAATCTAAAACATCAGTCGAGCATCTCGATACCACGACAGAAAACGGATTAAAACTATCTTCGGTTTATGTTAAAGGTAGGGAAATCCATCCAGCAGATGGTTATGACGGACCGCAAGGTGGTGGATATCCAAAGCCAACAGGGGCACGCGATGAATATCATTATGATGTAACAGCACATATTACAACGATTAAAGTTGTTTCAATTGAAAAATTAAATCAAGTTCTGCCGCCAGAGCGAAAAATAACCGAAACAGAGCGAAAAAAATTACAAAACGGTGAAAAATTATCACAAGAACGGTATATAGAATTAATCATAACAGCTGAAAATAATAAAGATTTTCTGCAAGCACAAGAAATTACCGCAAAAATTCCAGAAAATTGTCGCCGTTTTTGCCAGATTGGCGGCGTAACGGAAATTCCTCAATCGATGGTGCCGCAACCTGAAACGCCAGTTACAGCAGATAAACACGGTTTTCTTTACTATTTAGGCAATGCAGCACTTGATATATTACCTGGAACAAGTGATTACCGTGCTTGGAAAGAAGCTGACGGATTTTGGGACAAGACTTGGGTCGTCGCAGGTGCAACACCATTCGGAAAATACGCAAAAACTGGTAGACAAGTCCTAAAAACAGCCGATGAATTAAATGATGTTCGGAAGCTAAAAAATAGCAAAACAATTGCAAAAAATAGCGATAAGAGTGCAGAAAACTCTCCTCATATTTGGACGCAAGGTAAAGAGGACAGTCCAGTTCATAATGCGTACACACACTGGAACAAACACGGTTCTGATTTTCCGCAATACCAAAATGCAAAGCAATATGTTGAAGGCGCAAATGATTTTGTAACAAATCCTCCATCTGGGACTTTAACCAAAGTCAGAACAGAACGAAATCCTGGAGACACAGTCTATTATCACCCTGAAAGTAATACTTTTGCTATAAAAAATAAAAAAGGAGAAGTTAAAACTCTTTATAAACCAACTCGTGGAAAGGCTTATTTCGATGAACAAAAATAACGAAATATGTCATTGCCAAATCTGTGGTTTAATTTATGAAGAGATCGATTTAGGAGAAATATGTGTCTGTTGTGGTGCTGAATTTGGCTACGATGATGAAGAGGGAGCATGCGGAAAAACTATTGATGTTTATAGACAAAAATGGTTTGATACTGGTGCAGCACTACACTATGCAAAAAGCGAACTAATTCCTCAAAATTGGTCTCTTAATACATTAAAAATTCAGCTCGCAAACATCGGCTTTAACTTAACCGATGAAATGATTGCAGAGATTGAAAAAAACAGTAGGAAGAGGTAAAAAAATAAAGCGGAAGAGTTAACTCTTCCGCTTTTTTTATAACAGCTATACAGTAAAAAAATCACTCCTTCTCCCAAACAATCTTCAAATCAGGAAATTTACGGCTATTGCCGATATCGCCAATCCAAGCAATTTCACCGTCTATCCGCAAAATCGGCAAACGGCGACGCAAAATTGGCGCGATTTGTTTTTTACGGAACAGTTCTTTGATTTTTTCGCTCTTCCCATCTTGGCTTAAAAATCTCCCCTGTATTGGAAATAAATGCCAAGATATTTCTTTCTCTAAAAATTCATCTCTTGCATCTAAAATTTTCAACCGTCCGATACCTTCCCAATGAGTATCGATATTAAATTTTGGCACTGTTGCAGGATTTTTTTCTGGGAGTATTTGCAATTTTTCACGGTTTTTTAAGATAATTTTCTCCGCATATGTCATTTGGCAATAAAGTTCGCTTGTCCAAACTTGACGGACAAATTCACACAAACGCTTATTTGGCGGTGGCGGTAAATTATTTTTGGCAAGCCAATAACGGATAAGCGACAACTGCAAATATTCAGGACAAGTGCGAATTTTGGATAAATGCAAATCTCTTTCACTACCGACAATTCCGTCAAAAAAATATTCCTGCGCCATTCTTGCATCTGCTAAAAGTTCCGCTGCTTTGGCAATTTGACGCGTGGCTTGTAAATCATTAAGCGGTGCTAAAACACTCTTACGGATACGGTTACGCAAATATTTTTCATCCGCATTACTCGGATCTTCGACAAATTGCAAATTGCGCGCCCTCGCAAATTCTTCAATTTCCGCACGCGAAATATCTAAAAATGGTCGCCAATGCTCGCCTAAACCAAATTTCTTTCGCTTTGGCATCGCAGAAAGTCCATCTAAACCGCTTGCCCGTAACAAATTGATTAAAAAAGTTTCCGCCTGATCATCTTGATGATGCGCGGTAAGTAACACTCCGCGTTCAGATAAATTTTCACTAAACACACGGTAACGAGCCGCGCGGGCAACAGCTTCGGCATTTTGATTTGCAGATAAATTTAGGCGAACAGCAAAAAAGGAAAATCCGCAATCTGCCGCCATTTTTTCGACCGCCATTCCCCAGCTTTCCGCATATTCACTCCAACCGTGATTGATATACACAACTCGAACGGGCGCGGTTAATTTCTCCTTAATTTCAAATAAAACCCGCAATAACACGGCACTATCACAGCCACCGCTGCAGGCAAGCAAATATTCACTCGGCTGAAATTCTTCCTGCCAAGAGAGAAATTTTTCTAAATAGTTGTCCGCAAGCATTTTTTATTCGCATAAAAAAACAGGCAAAACTGCCTGTTTCGTAACTAAATCAATTCGGCGTATGCACCACAATTCCCTTTTTACGGTGCAATTTGTAATGATTACTCTGCACGCTACGCATCCAAGCCGTTGTGCGCGTAAAAGCACCGAGCGGGAAAAAATGCAAAGAAACATCGCCTTCCAAAGCAGAATTTAACCGCGCCGCCGCTAAATCACGGATAAGCTTACCAGGCGCGGTGATGTCGTTCATAAAAAATCGCCGTAAAAATCCACCGTTATTTTTCAAAAAGCTAATCGAGGCACCGACACCGCAATTTGTCGCGTGGCGTAAGAGCGATGCGGAATTAGTAACACCAGGAATACCAATATGCAAACTATTCCAAAACGGGATTTGTTCTCTTGTTTGCCTCCACCAATTAAGCACAGGCTCGGCGGTAAAACAAAATTGCGTAATTAAGTAGTAATCACGCGGATTTGATTTGGCATATTCCGCCTTAATCCGCAAAGAATCACGAGTTTTCTCTAATGTCGTAGCGGGATTACCTTCTGGATGTCCTGCAAAACCGACGCTACGCAACTGATATTTTTCCAATTTACCGCTTTCCAAAACCGCCAAACTGTCTTGATACGGCGAAGTTTTACCGTCCCCACCACCAGCCAGCAGCAAAATATCACGCACTCCCGCCGCATTCATTTGCGCGAGACCTTCATCTAATTCGGTTTCAGAACGCAAATTTCTCGCGCCAATATGACAAATCGGACGAAAACCCTGCTCTAATATTTTCGCCGCCGCTCCCGCGGTATCAGCCAAAAAACTTCCCTGCAAATGCGTGATATACACGGAAGTTTCAGGCATTAAATATTCATTCAAAGCTTGCGGCAATTTGGCAAAACTCTTCGGCGTAACTTCTACCGACACACGGTTCATAAATTCGGAAATTTGCTTTATCGTTTTTTCGTCTTCTTGATGGTGAAACATTTGTTTTCTCTGTATTTATTTTTTTTAATCACAATTTTTGAAAAGCGCGCCCAGCAGCGGCAATTGCGCTATCAATTATTTCTTCCGTATGCGCACTTGATATAAACCAAGCTTCATAAGGCGATGGCGGAAGATAAATACCGTCTTCCAACATCGAATAGAAAAAGCGAGTAAATCTATCCGTATCACAAGCCATCACCGCATCAAATCGCTCAACTTTTGCCGCGGAAGTAAAAAATATCCCCAGCATTCCACAAACCGAATTAACTACTAAATCAATGCCCGCTTGCTTAGCCTCACGGCGCAAACCGTCAGCAAATCTGGCGGTCAGTGCCGCAAGTCTGGGATAAAAATTATCCTGTTCGGTTAAGCGTAAATTCGCGATACCAGCCGCAACCGCCACGGGATTGCCCGATAAAGTTCCAGCCTGATAAACCTTACCAGCAGGCGCAAAATTCCGCATCAAATCCGCACTACCGCCAATCGCACCAACAGGCAAGCCACCGCCAATAACCTTACCGAAAGTGAATAAATCCGCCGCAATTGGATACAAATTTTGGCTACCAGCGGCTCCGACACGAAAGCCTGTCATCACCTCGTCCCAAATCAGCAAAACACCGTGCTTGGTGCATAAATCCCGCAGAACACGGTGAAACTCCAAAGACGGCGGAACACAGCTCATATTCCCCGCAATAGGCTCGACAATAACCGCAGCAAGGCTATCTCCGAAAGTCATAAAAAGCTGCTGCACCGCGGAAATATCGTTGTAATTACAAACTAATGTGTGATCGGTAAATGATTTCGGAATACCAGGTGAATTCGGCACGCCAAAAGTCAGCGCACCAGAACCCGCCGATACCAATAAACCGTCCGAATGACCGTGATAACAGCCAGAAAATTTCAAAATATTGTCGCGCCCTGTTACCGCCCGTGCAAGCCGTATCGCCGACATCACACTCTCCGTGCCAGAACTTGTCATTCTTATCATCTCAACATTCGGAACGCGTTCGCAAACCAATTCGGCAAGTTCGGTTTCCATAACCGTCGGCGCACCAAACGCCGTGCCGCGCGACAGAGCATCAGAAATCGCAGCAACAATTTCAGGATGAGAATGTCCATTTATCAACGGACCATAAGAAGCAACAAAATCAATCAAACGCGCGCCGTCTTCTGTTTCGACAAAAGCACCTTCACCGCGACGAATAAATAAAGGACGACCAGCAACTCCACCAAAAGCACGCACTGGCGAATTCACCCCACCTGGAATAACCCGCAAAGCTCGCTCAAATTCTTCAACCGAAGACCTAACAGACATATGCAAAATCCTAAAAAATCTCTTTTTGCGATATTAACAAAATGAGCCTATATCCCAGATTTTCAACCCGCGTCGCCTGACGCGGTCGGGAGCGAATCCCACTTCGAATCTACGAGTGCCGTTATTTGTATTTATTTGCAAAATAAATCCGCCGTTTTTTAACACGGCGGATTTTTTGTTTTTCACCATAATTGCGAGACTTGCCAACGATAAGGCGTGGCAATTTACTTACCGCAACCGTCATTTTGAGCGAAGCGAAAAATCCCGCTGCAACCGTTATTCAATCCGTAAGAAAAACATCATCATTTGTCAGACATACTGATACACAACAGCAGCAAAATAGCAGTATTCGCGGTAAAAATTAGTGATTTATTTATAAGACATCGGTATGAATTATTCATACAAAAATAGTTGATGATAATTCACTTGTATGATTTTATGCGGTATTTGTTATGTGCTTGAGTGGTATATCGTCGCCCCCCAAATCGGGGTAGGCTATAATGGAATGCTTCTGCTTGTGTTGCTTTCTTTCGTTATAGCCACCCCCCAAATCTTGTACGAAGTATACGGTATAAACCATATACAAACACATACATTTGAGAGGGGAGAGTATCTAGCGATATTGGCCGTAATAAGAGCGTTTATGGCATTCTTTATTAAGAATGGAGCTCGC